>JAWWPV010000277.1:0-9428 GCA_033854775.1 Trebonia sp. | reverse complement strand
GACGACGGGACCATTACTTTCTACGACCTCGTGAGCTTGGGATATGTACCGCTACCGCAACCGAAACATTGACATCGCGATCGCGGCGATAGTCGCGATCCTCGGTGGGCTGGCTGCCGTGAAGCACCTGCCAGGCCAGGTCACCATCCCGCTTGGCACCGCGCTCTTCTTTGCCCCCGGCTACCTGTGGTCGGAGGCGATCCTCAGCCAGCGGTTGCCAGGCATCGAACGGGCGATGACCACGGCCGGCATGGCCCTTATCTTCCCGATTCTCGGCGGCTTCCTGTTCTACGGGCTGCACATCCCGCTGTTCAAGTCGTCGTGGGTAGGCCTGCTCGTCGTCCTTACCCTTCTCGGGGTCGTCGCGGTCGCGATCCAGCGCCTGCGCGAGGTGCCCGCCGGCCAGCCACAGCAGCCGGGGAGAAGTCAGCCGCCACCGCGCCAGAGCGGGTCGGTCGTGCTGAACTCCTTCATCTTCGGCCTCGCCGCGGTGATCGGCCTCGGCGCCGTCGCGTTTTCCGTCAAGAACGCGGAGGCGCAGAAGTTTCCCGGTTACACCATGCTGTCGATGACGGCGATCGTGAATAACGCCGCGGCCCAGAACGCTGCGATCTTGAGCAACGACCCAGTGGCCCAGGCGGCCGCGGCCTCGGCTGCGGATACGGCCCAGCAAAAGGCTACGCAAGCACACCTGGTCGTCACGAACCACCAGGGCGTCCCCGAGCAGTACCAACTGAAGCTCTTGCGGAAGGGCAAAGTCACCAGCACCTGGCCCATCACGCTCAACGACGGCCAGACCTGGCAGACGACCATCGCGTGGACGACGAATTACTCCATGCTGGCGGACCTCTACCTGTTGCCGAACACCAGCACGCCATTCCATTACGTTAATAACGGCGCATGTGTAAGCAACATCAAAGTTTTGCCGACCCTTCTTAGGCCGGAAGACCCTTGTGACGTGAAATAATGAAAAAGAGCCTGCCTCTGCTCCTCAGGTCGGCGGCCTGTAGCGCCTTGTTCCGGCTCCACGGCTTCCGGGCCTCGCTCGTCGCCTGCGACGGTCGGCTGCCCCGGCTGTCCGGCGGCGGTAACGTACGGATAGGACGGCGGTTTGTGATCCGCGGGCATGTCGCGCCCTGTGAGATCTCGGCGACTGCTAATGCCCAGCTGCTGATCGGTGAGCGGGTGTTCCTCAACCAGGGGGTCGTCATCGCGGCGAAAGAGTCGATAGAGATCGGCGATGACTCCCTGATCGGTGATTTTTCGGCGATATACGATTCGAATTGGCACCAGCTTGACCCCAGTCACCCCGACAAGCCGAGGCCGGTGACCATCGGCAAAAACGTCTGGCTCGGCAGTGGCGTGCTCGTGCTGCCTGGCAGCAGCATCGGCGACCACACCGTCGTGGCCGCCAGGTCGGTTGTCAAGGGCAGCCTCCCGCCGCGGGTCCTCGCGGCAGGCAACCCCGCGGTGGTGGTGCGGCAACTTGAGATCCCCGAAGGCTGGCGGCGAGGTTAATGACGCGCGTGTCAGCGGCCGCCGCGGACTTGGACGCTAGGTCCCCGGTGCGTCGGTCACTACCAGTGGTAGAAGATAACAGATCGGTGACATCACGATCTATGTCCGGAGAACTAAACGTCTGCGAAGCTGAGGATGATCTGTGTAGACTCCTGCCACAGGTGAAATGTCTAACACTGAAGTCACAACTCGTTACTTTGTACGGATTGACCAACGGACGAGCCGCGACGTGTATCGCGGTAACAGGCAGTTGAGACGCCTTCCCTAATCGGGGTGCGAGGGATGTCGCGATCAAGGGAACGGGCTAACCGGGTCTGGGCGGACCGAGCTAAGGGGATACCCGTGGTAAGCATTGAGACTCCAAGCGTGGCGCTTGCAGCGGAGCGTGAGGAGTCGTCTTTCCTAGTGGGGCCGGCAGAGGCCCCAAGTCGCCTACGTTCTGTGGATGATATGACTCTCTTGGGTGATGACGGTAGGCCTGTGCCTGTCAAGTTGTCCATTCTCATGGCCGCTTACAATGAAGAGCGGACCATCATGAAAGTGGTACACGCGATTCTCCAGGCCAGCTTTCCTTGCGAGGTCGAGCTCATCGTCGTGGACGACGGCAGCGCGGACGCCACGCCCGACCTGCTCAAGGAGATCGACGATCCCCGCGTCATCGTGCACCGTCACGCCAAGAACTCGGGCAAGGGCGCGAGCATCCTCACCGCGGCGTCGTTGGCCAGCGGAACCCACATGATCCCCTTCGACGCTGACATGGAATACGCGCCGGAGGACATCGCCGACATGCTGATCCCCGTCATCAAGGGACGGTGCGATGTCGTCTATGGTGTGCGGCTCTTCGGCTGCAACACGGTCTACCAGTCTTACCGGTATGCCATCGGTAACAAGGTGATGACCCACTTCGCGAATATTCTTTTTAATTCTTATCTCAGCGACATGCACACCTGCCTGAAGCTTATTCCGCTTCCGATGTTCAGGGAACTGAAGCTCACGGAAACGGGTTTCGGACTGGACACCCAGGTGACCGCGATGATGCTGCTGAGCGGGGTGCGGCCATTCGAGGTTCCGGTGAGCTACTACAGCCGGTCGCATGAGCAGGGGAAGAAAATCAACTGGCGCGATGCGGTCAGGTGCCTGTGGATTCTGATCAGGACCCGTATCGGTGGTCGTAAGCGGGGTTTGTCAAAGGTTCCGGCCAAGTCCGCCGAATTGCAGAGGTACTGAGGATCCAAGAGGTAGGCATCTTTGTTATGAGCTATGGCCTGGAAAGTAACGAAGAGACTATGGGTGACCAGCCGGAAATTGTCGTGATGAAGGACAGTGCCAGTGATGTTGCGATTGGGGATCCAAGCGTGGGCGAGGGCGTAACCTATCCCAGCGTCTCGGTGATCATCCCGACCTACACGAAGGCTCGCTGGGACTGGCTGCACGAGTGCGTGGCGTCGGCGCAGGCGCAGACCGTGCCGGCCCTGGAGATCATCGTCGTCGTTGACCACAACCCGGAGCTGCTCGAGGAGATCACCCGCGAGTTCCCGGATGTCATTGCGGTACCGAACATTGGCGGACGCGGCGTCTCTGGCGCGCGGAACAGCGGTGTCAAGGCTTCGCGGGGCGAGGTGGTGGCATTCCTCGACGATGACTCGATCGCGAGGTCTGACTGGCTGGCCATCCTGCTGCGGCACATCGTGACGCCGGGTGTCGTCGGTGTCGGTTGCTACAGCGACGGGCTCTGGGATGACCCGTGCCCCTCGTGGTTCCCTGGTGAATTTAGCTGGACCATCGGCGTGTCATACTTCGGGCTGCCCAAGGCGCCGACCGCGGTGCGCAATGTGTGGACGAGCGCCATGCTGGTCAAGCGCGGCGCGTTCGAGATCGTCGACGGCTTCCGCGAGGACTTCGGGAAGATCGGCAACAAGTCGCTGCCAGAAGACACGGACCTGTGCCTGCGGATCGCCGCGCTGCAGGAGAACACCGTCTGGATGTGGGATCCGGCGAAGGTGATGAAGCACCGCGTCCCCGCTGGGCGGGCCACCTTCGGCTACCTGATGAGCCGGTGCTTCCTTCAGGGCTGGGGAAAGGCCGCGATGGCACGCATGGACGGGTTCGACGAGAGCACGTCGATAGAGCGGTACTACGCGCTCCGCACCCTGCCGGCAGGCGTGGGGCGCGGCCTGGCGGACGCGGTACGCGGGGACGTCTCCGGGCTTGGCCGGAGCGGGGCGATCGTCGCCGCCTTCTCGGTGACCGTTGCCGGTTATTTCTGGTACCTGCTGCAGAGCCTGTTCCGCAAGAAGGCCAGCTCCGCTTCGCCGGCGGCAACCGCCTAGCGGCCCGCTACCAGAGATGGCCTGTCCCCGGCCGCGGTAACCGGCCGAGGCGGGTTACTACGCTGGCTGGCGGATGGCCCGCAGCGTGGACCGAGCGCGCCGGACCACAGAGAACCCGCTGGTGAGGATTCGGTCTCGGTGAAGCAGCAAGGTGTCCTGGCCGTTGACCATCTTGCCGAAGTCGCCCATCGAGGTTGCCCGCCGTACGGTGAGCCGCGGGAGGGAGAACGCGTCCGCCGCGCTGGTCGTCATGGCATTGCCCACGGAGTAGCCGTAGTCATAGCCGATCTCCCTGGCCACCCGCCGGACCTTGGCGTTGGAGTAGCCGAACGGATAGGCCAGTCCCGGGACCTTCAGCCCCAGGTTGTCCTCGAGCTGGCTCTTGCTGACGTAAAGCTCTTCACGGATCAGATTCTCCGGCAGCTGGTCGAGCTGCGGGTGCTTGCAGCTATGCGCGCCAATCTCGATTCCGGCCTGCTCGATCTCGGCGAGCTCGCGCCAGTCGAGCATGCGCTTCCCTTCGCCTTCTTTCCCGATCCAGTCGGTCGTCATGAAAAGCGTGCCGGTGAAGCCGTGCTGCTTAAGCAGCGGCAGCGCCTGGCTGTAAAAGTCCGAGTACCCGTCGTCAAAAGTCAGCACAACGGGCCGCTCTGGGAGGTTCCTAGCGCCGTCGGGAAGAATCGCGGAGAGCGCTCCCGCGGTGACCGTGCTGAAGCCCGCATCGCGCAGGTAGACGAGCTGATTAGCGAAGACGTCAGGGGAGACCGCGAGCCGGCTCGGGGTAGCTGAAATATCGGCTATCTCGTGATACATCAGGACGGGAACCCGAAGCAGGGAATCCGGGGTCATGAAGTCTCAGTCCTCCGTCAGTTAAATCAACATGCTGCGGCGCGATGCGACCGGAACGCTAATTCTACCGGCTGAGACCGTCCTAGATCGGACAAGCTGCTGATTTGGTGCGGCGCGGCATATTAATACGCTATGAACCTTTAATGTTACGATTCGTAATCAAGGGTTCGTCGTTGTCATCGCGGGATTCCTCGCTGCGATCGTCTGGTTGAACCACCGGGGTGGCGATCGCGATGAGCGCGTCAATGCCAGCCTGCTGCCGTCGCCGGTAGCTCGCCTGCTGCCTGGATGTCTGGCCTGGCTGGCCTGGCTGGCCACCGAACATGTCATAGCTGGTGGCAGCGGCTGGGTATGCCTTCCTCGGCCCGGTGGCGCCGGCCGGAATGGCCGGGAAGGCGCCGGTCCGCCAGACCTCGGTTGCCACGTCAAGCGTGTGCCCCTCGGAGGCGACTGCCGCTGAGGCGATCGCGAGGAGCGCGGCGAGGCCGTTTTCTTGCCGGTCGGGTACGCCGGGCAGCGCGGCAAAGGAGCCGGTTAGCCTGGCAAACTCGCCAGTGACCCTGGCCAGCGGGCCGGACCTGGCGAGCACCGCCGTCGCCTGTGCCTCGGCGGGGACGGCAGGGAAGGCCCCGGTTGCGGCCGCGGTGACCGCGTAAGCGGCGCGGAGCACCGTCGGCGCGGTGATCAGCCCTTCCATGATGAGGACGCCGAGGTAGCCGAAGGAGAGCCCGTCGAGGCCCCCGAACTTGCCGCCAATGAAGATGGCGGCGATCTCGCAGACCGCGAAAAAGCAGATCAGGCCGGCGGCCTGGCCGACCCTGTTGGTCGCCCGGGAGACCGCGATGAACTGCGCCCTCGGCATTTGCGGTATGTAGCCGATGATGAGCAGCCAGAGCGGCACGGTGCCCAGTTGCGCGTACTCGGGCTTGTAAATGCCCAGCATGAAGTGCGCACCGATCGCGAGCACCGCCATCACGGGAAGACCGATCAGCAGCGAGACCCGCAGCACGAAGCGGAGCTTCTCCGCGACGAGCTGGGGGGAAGCCGACGCGAGCGCGAACAGCACGGTCCCCAGGTGGACGGGCACCATGAACAACAGCGACGAGATCATCCACACGACGTAGAAGACGCCGCCCCCCGACCCTCCGACCACGACGGTGACGACGATCGGGATGATCCGCGACGGGGTCGCCATGGCGAGGTTGAGCCAGTTGTGGTTGATCGCCACCGGGAGGAGGCGGCGCAGCGACTGCCAGTCGGGGCGGTGGTAGATCCGGGAACCGCCACGGACGAGCATGATGCTGGCGGGGATCATGGAGCCGATGGTCGCGACCACGAAGGACACGCTGAGGCCGACGCCGAATTTGTCATGCAGCACGATGGTCGTGACGGGCAGGATGGCGAGCTTGATCCCGGACATGGTCATGTTGCGCCACAGCTGCACCCCGCCGCGCAGCATGCCGATCGTGCCCTCGTCGAAAACCAGCGTCGCGCCGGTCAGGCAAGTGCCGACCACGAAGAGCAGCACCTGTCCCGAGGTTCCGCCGATCCCGGGAAGGTGCTTCGAGTCGCTGAAGTACAGTCCGACGATGATCGCGAAGACGAGCCCGAGAATGGCCGATCCGACGGCGGACGTGACCAGGGAGGCGGCGAAGAGCCCACCGCGGTCGGTCCGCTTCTTCGGCAGCTCGCCGATCAGCATCGTGCCCAGGCCGAACATGCCGATCGTGCCGAAGAGCTGCATCGCGTTGATGGCCGCGTTGCCCCAGCCGACTTCGTTCAGCGTGAACATCCTCGCCGCAACGATCGTGAAGACGAAGCCGAAGATTGAGGTCAGGCCGGTGGTCGCGGCGAGGCTGCCCGCGTTGCGCAGCAGATCCTGGTTCCGCTGCCACATTTCGCGCACTTTTGGCGACAGACCGTAGCTTTGCTGGGCATTCATGGCCGTACCAGGCTATCCGCCGGTTCGCGTTCAGGAGGCGCGTTCGCGCGTAGGTCGCGCTGCCGGCATGTTCCAGGCGGCCGCCGTCCCTCCTGGGAACGACCTGCGATCGGTGCCGCGCCGCTGGCCTAACGAAATTCCCTGGTAAATAGCGCTACTTCGATGGCTGGGGGATGACGAGCGGGTGGCCTGTCGCGTGCCAGACCGCCGCCGCGAGGCCGGCCAGCAGCAGCGGGAAGACGATCCACGTCTCGCCGAGTTTCGCCGTCGTGATCTGGAGCGGGCGCGGCAGCAGGTGGAACTCGTGCATGCTCCCGGGCCAGAACAGCGGGCAGCCGCCGTGCGTCAGCTCATCGCCCGCGATGTGCGCCGCGCAGCCGAGCGCGACCGCGACCGCGAGCAGCGGGACGTGCCAGGATCCCACCGCTAGCTCCGTCAGGTCCGCGCCGGTGAAGCAGGTGACCAGCGCTGCGGCGATGCCGAGCAGGTCGCCGTGGTGCCCGCCGACGTGCAGCGCGCGCAGCGCCGACGAGTACAGCAGCGCGAGGACCAGGGCGGCCGGCACGATGTGCCAGGAGAACACGAGGTGCCCCGCCGCGGCCGCCTTCGGCTCGGACAGCTGGAAGAGGCCTGCGCCGTAAGCGCCCGCGGTGAACACCGCGATCCCGACCAGGCTGTGCGTGCCGTGCCGGTGCCCGCCGGAGATGCGGTCCACTATCCAGGCGAACCACTCCGTCAGGAAACCGAACGACCGGGAGATCGTCGAGTCCGGGTGGTCGATGTCCGGCAAGACGCCGGCGCCGGCGGTGAGCACGACACCCGCGGCCAGGTGCGCCACCGTCACGTGCAGTGACGGTGCCAGCGCCGCGAATGCGACCGCGCCGCTCAGCGCGTGATCCCTGCCAAGCATCGCCGACGCACTCCCGGGAGACGGAAACCGGATGCCCTGCCGGCTTAGGTGCCGGAGGACAACTGCGCGGCAAGCCTCCCATACCGTCGGCTTCTGGTGGTGGCACCACGCGGGCAGCCAGTCCGCACAAAGAGGAGCGGGCAGGCGCACGCGTTGCCACGAACCCGTTCGGAATACTGATCTTTTAAACAGGCGGCCAATTTGATTCGTTACCGTCTGATCAAACGGCCCGCCTAAGGGTCGGTCTGCCCAGTACCGTAGCGACCGGAAAGTTTGTTCCCCTCTCACGTACCTCCAAGGAGGTCCCTTTGGCCACGCTGCAGGAGCTGCTTCTCGCCCCCGAGAACGCCCAGCACCTCATCGCCGACACGCAGGCGCTCGTTGACGGCGAGATCGCCAGCAAGGGCAT
The DNA here is from genome assembly GCA_033854775.1 of Trebonia sp. Taxonomy (GTDB): domain Bacteria; phylum Actinomycetota; class Actinomycetes; order Streptosporangiales; family Streptosporangiaceae; genus Trebonia. The sequence goes on along the minus strand of JAWWPV010000277.1, from coordinate 1,470 downwards.
TACCTCGGCCCCGCTCAAGGCCGCCTACAAGGCCGTCAAGTCGTTTGCCCCCGGCTACTACCAGGAGGTGATCAGCGTCATGCTTCCTGGCATGGTCCCCCAGCTGGAGCCGTACTGGGCTGACTTCACCACGTCGGGGGGTGCCGACTTCGGCGATTACCTGGCCAAGCGCGGCGACGAGGTGTCCGAGTCGCTGCTCGCCGTGACCGACACCATGGCCTCGGAATCGGGCCGGGTCGCCGTCGTCAAGGCGTACCAGCTGGTGCGCGGCGGCGCGAGCAAGAACATCGAGGCCGCGCTGCCCGCCCTCGGCGCGATGGTGCAGAAGTACGCCTAAGGTTCTGCGGCACGTAAGCCCGCGCCCGCGGTAGCCCGAGCACGACGAGGTGACGGCTCCCGCGGGCGTTGTGCTCTTCCGGCTAGTAGATCACGTACCCGACCGCGGCGTTGCCCGCGTCGTTGCGGCGGACGGAGATCACGCCGGTCTTGGACGCGTTAGCGAAGGGCATGGTCTGCAGCCCGTGGTTGCCGTCGACAACCACGTCCGGGTGGACGTGCCACGTCGTGTCGAAGAACGCCACGCGCAGCGCGGCGGCCGCCACATTCTGGGCGTGATTATCGAGGCCGAACCCGATGTAATGGGCCGTGCCAGGCGGCACGGCGATCACGGTGAACGCCCCCTTGCCCGTATTGAGCTGCCCTGACTGCAATTCGGCCTCCGTTACGGTCGGGTTGTTGGTGGTGCCGGTGAAGAAGTCCGCCACGAGCAGCGACTGGTCGAGAACGAGGCCCCTCGCGCTCGAGGTCCACTGGGTGCCGTCCGCGTCGATGCTGAGCGCGCCGCAGGACGCGGGGCCGCAGATGTGCTCACCGAGTCCGTAGTGCGCCGTCCACAGCCGTGTGCTCGCACGGCCGATCCGGGCCTGGCCGAGGACCGGCAGGATGGCGTCGTTCATCGTGGACGCGCTCGCGTAGATCACCGGACGCTGGATGCCGCGCGCGACCTGCCTGGCGTACCAGCCGGGAATGTCGGAAGGGGCGGACGCGCCCGGCTCGACGTCGAGGGCGTCCGCGTTGTCGCCGGGGAACAGCGCGATCGACAGGTGCTGCGCCTTGGGGAAGGCGCTCACGATGTAGGCGTAGTTGGGCTGGTTGCCGATGCCGCCATCGACGTATGCCGCGTAAGCGGCCGCACCGGCGGGAAACTGGTCGTTCAGCGCGGTGTCGAACATTGTGATCCCGGCCACGAGCGCGATGGTAACGCGTCCCGGGATCAGCCGCCTGGCTTACCCGGCCCGGGTGCCGCAGTTGGCGCAGAACTTCGCCCCGCCGGGAAGCTCGTTTCCGCACTCCGTGCAGTGCCTGACGGCCGGGGCCATCGCGGTGCCGCAGCTCATGCAGAACTTGGCGCCGGCCGGATTCGGCGTGTTGCACGACGCGCACGCCGGCCCCGCCGCGGGCGTCGGCCCC
>JAWWPV010000276.1:0-3168 GCA_033854775.1 Trebonia sp. | reverse complement strand
TAGGTACCGTATCGGTGGATGTTTCTGCGGAGGATCGATGACCGAGACCGTCAAAGCCAGCGGGTGTCCCGTCAGCCATACCGACTACACCGAGGCGCGGCCGCTGTTCGAGACTTACGAACTGCTCGACGCCGAGCGCGAGCGGGGCTCGTTCCTGCTCAACGACGCGCGCCCGCGCCCGTTCTGGATGATCACTGAGTACGAGCACGTGATCGAGGCGCTGCAGATGCCCGAGGTGTTCAGCAACGGGGTCACGAGCGCGCTGAACCCCGGGCGCACCACCGACCTGCTGCCCCAGCATCTCGACCCGCCGCAGCACACGGCGATGCGCCGGGTGCTGAACCGCTGGTTCGCCCCGGCGGCGGTCCGGCGGCTGGAGCCGGTCGTGCTCCGCCGCTGCATCGAGCTGATCGAGGAGCTGCGCCCGCTGTGCGGCTGCGTCCTGGTCAGCGACTTCGCGATCCGGTTCCCGACCGACCTGTTCCTGACCACCCTGAACCTGCCGATCTCCGACGGCGCCGTCTTCCTGCAGCACGTCGAGAAGGTCTTCGCCGGCTTCCGGGGCCAGGAGCTGGAGCAGGCGGCAGCGTCCACGCAGTGGTTCCGCGGCTACTTCGACCGGGCGGTCGCCGACCGGGAACGGGAACCGCGCGACACCGACACGGACTTCATCTCGCGGCTGCTCGTCTCCCAGCTCGGCGGCGAGCCGATCCCGCGCGACGACATCATCACGATCTGCTATACCGCCATGCTCGCCGGGCTGGACACCACGCGCAGCGCGCTGGGCTACATCTTCCACCACCTCGCGCGCGACCCCGAACTGCGGCACCGGCTCACCGCCCAGCCCGAGCTGTGGCCCAAGGCGGTGGAGGAGTTCGTCCGCCTCTACCCGCTGGTCTTCACCGATGGCCGCCTGGTCACCCGCGACATCGACTTCCACGGCCTGCAACTGCATCAGGGCGACGTCGTCTGGCTGGGCCTGGCGAGCGCCAACCACGACCCGAAGAAGTTCACCGACCCGCGCACCTTCGACCTCGACCGCGAGCAGCTCAGCCACCACCTGTCGTTCGGCGCCGGGCCGCACCGTTGCCTGGGCATGCACCTGGCGCGGCACGAACTCGTCATCGCGGTCACCGAGTGGCACAAGCGGATCCCCGATTACGAGCTCGCGACAACGGAACAGCTCTACGAGCGCGGCGCGCAGCTGTCCATCAACCGGCTGCCGCTCCGCTGGCAAACACAGGGCTGGCAAACACAGGGCTGGGACACACAGCGGGGGGACACGCAGCACCGGGAAACGGAGAGCCGATGAGCGCCATGCTGTCCGTCGACGAATCTCGCTGCACCGGGCACGGCCGCTGTTACACGGTGGCGCCGAAGCTGCTCAGCGACGACGACGAAGGGTTCGTGACGCTGCGCGGCAGCTCGATGGAGATCACCGCCGACCAGCTCGCTGACGCGGAGGAGGCCGTCGCCGCGTGCCCTGAGCGGGCGATCACCCTGACCCGGGACAGCTGACCGCAGACATGACGGGCCCGGCGCCGCGCCGGGCGCTGCGGGCCGGCGGCGATCAGGATTCGGCGAACGGCTGGTCCCGCCAGCGCAGCGCGCTGCGTACGCCGTCGCGCCCGGCGATCCGCCCGAACTCGACGCTGGCCGGCGTGACGTGGAACATCGCGTCGAAGTCGGCTCCCTCGAGCGCGCCCAGGCGCAGCCCGGCGATCTCGCTCCACCGGTTGATCACGTGCTTGTGCAGGGTCAGCGCGTCCAGCGGCGTGCAGGCGATGCGCCGGCACAGGCCCGCGGTCCGCTCGTCGAGTTCGGCCGCCGGAACGACCGCGTTGACCAGGCCGAGACGGTACGCCTCGTGCCCGTCCACGGTGTCGCCGGTGAAGAACAGCTCCTTGGTCCGCGCCGCCCCGATCTTCATCGGCAGCAGGCCCATCGTCGGCGGGATACCGAGCCCGCGCGCCGCGGGATGGCCGAACCGGGCGTCGTCGGCGGCGTAGACCAGGTCGCACACGCCGATGAGGTCGAGGGCCCCGGACAGGCACAGGCCGTGCACTTGCGCGACGATCGGCTTGCGGTAGTTCCAGATCGCGAGCCACCGCTCGATGCTCTCCCGCAGCCGTTCGCGGTCGAGAACGAAGCTGGACTCACCCAGCTCGGTCGCGGCGACCGCGCCGGCTTCCCGGTCGGGCCCGGCATCGGGGCCCGCCCCGGCCGGCGGTCCGGAGTGGTACACGGAGGCGCCGCTGGTCATGTCGTAGCCGGTGCAGAAGGCGCGGCCGGCCCCGCGTATCCGTATTACCCGTATCCGGTCGCCCGGCCGCAGTTCGGCCAGGGCGTTCTCGAGTTCGTCACGCAGTTGCGGGCTGAGCGCGTTGAGCTTGTCCGGCCGGTTCAGCGTGATGGTCGCCACGGCGCCATCAACGCCAAGTTCTATCGTCTCGTGCGGCACGGTCCGTCTCCTGTCGTCGGTGGTCCCCCTGGCCGGGCGGCCAGCGCCCGGCCCAGCCCGCTCAGCTCGCGGTTCGCACCGCCGAGGCTGAACTCGATCTGCTTGGCGAGCCGGAAATAGCGGTGCAGCGGGTAGCTGAGGTCGATGCCGGTCCCGCCGTGCAGGTGGTGCGCGGTGTGCAGGACCCGGTGGCCGGCTTCGGCCGCCCACCAGCGCGCGATGGCGACGGCATCGGCGGCGTCGAGACCCGCCGACAGCCGCCACGCCGCCTGCAGCGAGGTGAGCTGCGCCGCCTCGGTGTCGATCCAGGCGTCGGCGAGACGCTGGCGCACCGCCTGGAACGTGCCGATCGGGCGCCCGAACTGCTCCCTGGTCCTGACGTGGTCGGCGGTCAGGCGGAGCGCGGCCGCGCACACACCCGACTGGACCGACGCCAGGGCTGATCCGGCGCGCAGCAGCAGGTCGTCGACGGCCGCCTCCATGGGGCCGCCCCGGTCACCGGGGCCGATACGGTTATCCGGGCCGGCTTGCGCGCTCTCGAGGTGCATCGCCCAGGCCGGCCGCGGTGCGAGCGTGTGCTGGCGCCGGAGCGTGACGCCGTCGGCGCGCGGGTCGATCAGGAAGATGGCCCGCGTGCCGTCGGGCATCGTGGCGGGGACGAGTACGGCGTCGGCCAGCCCTGCCAGCGGGACCTGCGTGCTCGCGCC
>JAWWPV010000275.1:0-3301 GCA_033854775.1 Trebonia sp. | reverse complement strand
CCTTCCGCCAGGTCGGGACCGCCACCGGCATCGCCCTGCTGGGGACGCTGTTCTCCAGCGACGTGAAAGACGAGGTGCTGACCCGCACGGCCGCGGTCCCCGGCCTGTCCGCCCGGGGACCGGAGATCGCCGGGGCGGGCCAGTCCGGGCAGATCGGTAACGTGCTCGCACGGCTGCCCGCGCCCGCCAGGCAGGTCGCGGGAACGATCACCCGGGCCGCCTTCACCACCGGCCTGGACCGCATCCTGCTGGTCGCGGCGATCATCGCGTTCGCGGCAGGCGTCGTATCGCTGGCCGCTATCCGCAGCCGGGACTTCGCGCGCGCCGCGCCCGGCGGCCAGGAAGGCCCCGGGAAATGAGGCGACCCGGACGGGCACAGGACAGCGCTGGTGACCGCATTGCAGCCGCACAACCTGGCGTCCGCACGGACGCCGGGCACACCAGGCAAGGAGACCTCAGTGAACATCACCCGAAACGCGCAGCCAGCTAGGCTCGGGCAGCCCTGGGTCCAGGAGATCGTCCCGGGAGTCTTCCGGGTCGGCACGACGTTCCTGGGTTGCTACGCGGTTGAAGACGCGGGCGCCTACACGTTCATCGACGCGGGGCTGCCCGGCTACTGGCCGCAGATAACCCGGTTCCTCGCCGCACGGAACGCTCCGCTGTCATCCGTCAAGGCCGTCGTGCTCACCCATTACCACCCCGACCACATGGGTAACGCCGAACGGCTCCGGACGCAGGCGGGCGCGGCGGTGCTCGTGCACCACGATGACCGGGCGGCGGCCATGCGCAAGGGCAGGCCGCCCTTGTACCCGCTGTGGAAGCCGCCGGTGCTGCACCTGGTGGGGCACTTCCTGCGCAACGGCGTGGCCCGGACGGCGCCGGTGGCCGAGGCGTCGGGTTTCGCCGGCGAAGAAGTCCTGGACGTGCCGGGCCGTCCGCGCGTCATCCACGTGCCCGGCCACACCGCCGGAAACGCGGCCCTGAGCCTGGCCGACCGTGAAGTCCTGATCGTGGGCGACACGCTGGCGACGCTCAGCCTTTCCGGCGGCGAGTCCGGGCCGCAGCTGCTCCCTCGGTACATGAACGAGGATCACGACCGGGCCCTGGCCTCGCTGGAGAAGCTGGAGCCGGTCGAGGCTCGCTGGGTCCTGCCCGCTCACGGTCTTCCCTGGGAGGGAAGTCCGCGGCAGGCCGTCAAGCTGGCCCGGCAGATCGCGGCCCGGACAAGTTGAAAGGCCTGCCCGGCTCACTGGCGTCGGCCCCGACTGACCGTCGCCCGGATGCCTGCCGGCTGTAGGCCGAAGGCTGGTCAAAAGCAGATCCTTCCGAACGGGTGCGTGGTTCCCGTGGTCCGTCCAACTGCTTCCCGGGACAGCTTTGCCCGGCGGGCTCGCCACGACTCGTAGCGGTCGAGCATGGTCTCGCACAGGAGTGGAGCCGCCCTAGCATCGTCATATGGCCAATGGCGGAACAACGTGGTCCCTTCCTGGCCCGCCCTCCGCGCACCGGGCGGACGCCGTGCGCGGATGGACGGATCCGGTGACGATTCCGACCTATGAGACGGCTGAGCCGGACCGCTATCCCGCTTTCCTCGGTAAGCGCGTGTACCAGGGCTCGTCCGGCCAGGTCTACCCGCTACCGCTCTACGAGGCTGTGGCCGACGAGCCGTCCCCGCACACGTGGACCGGGCTGCACCTGGAGAACCAGCACCTGCGCGTGCTCATCCTCCCGGAACTCGGAGGGCGGGTGCACGCCGTCGTCGACAAGACCACCGGCCGAGATCTCTTCTACCGCAACTCCGTGATCAAGCCGGCCCTCGTCGGCCTCGCCGGGCCGTGGGTCGCCGGCGGCATCGAGTTCAACTGGCCGCAGCACCATCGTCCCGGGACGTACCTGCCGATGGACTGGCACATCGAGCACGAAGCGGACGGGGCTGTCACGGTCTGGTGCTCCGATCGTGAACCGTTTGAGAGGATGCGGTCCGCGCACGGCGTACGGTTGCGGCCGGACTCGAGCCTCATGGAGTTGCGCGTCCGGCTGACCAACCGCACGGAACTCACCCAGACGTTCCTGTGGTGGGCCAATGTCGCCGTGGCCGTGCATGACGATTACCAGTCGTTCTTCCCGACCGATGTGCACGTCGTCGCCGACCACGCGAAGCGAGCGGTGACGGGCTTCCCTCACGCGGACAACGTGTACTACGGCATCGACTACCCGGCGAGGGTCGACGCTGAGCATCCCGATGCCGACCGCCTCGACTGGTACCGGAACATCCCCGTCCCGACCTCGTATATGTGCATCGGCTCCGCCGATGACTTCTTCGGCGGATACGATCACGCCGCTCGCCTCGGATTCGTCCACGTCGCTGACCGCCGCATCGCTCCTGGGAAGAAGCAGTGGACATGGGGTGATTCGCTGTTCGGCACCGCCTGGGAGCGCAATCTGACTGATTCCGACGGCCCTTACATCGAGCTCATGGCCGGCGTGTACTCCGACAACCAACCCGACTTCTCCTTCCTCGCCCCTGGCGAGACCAGGGCCTTCAGCCAGTTCTGGTATCCGATCCATGCCACCGGCCCGGTGCAGCAGGCGACCACGGAAGCTGCGGTGTCTCTCGAGGTGGCCGCCCCCGACCCGGCCGTGGGTCGCACGGTGGTGCACCTCGCGGCCGAGGTCACGCGTCCGCACGCCGACGCGGATGTCGTTCTTTCTGCCTCTGACGGCACGGTTCTCTGGCAGCGCCGTCTAGCCCTCGCGCCGGGGGTCCCAGTCGTCGAGGAGGCGCAGCCTGCTGGCGCATGGAGGCCAGAGGATCTCACCCTGCGCGTGATCGCAGCGGGCGAAGAGCTCGTCTCGTGGCGCCCGCGCCCCAAGTCCTCAGGTGCGAACCGGCCCCAACCGGCGACGCCGCCGCCGACGCCGACGGAGATCGTCTCGCAGGACGAGTTGTACCTCGCCGGCGTGCACCTCTCGCAGTACCGGCATCCGACCCGCGACCCCGAGCCGTACTGGCAGGAGGCACTGCGCCGCGATCCCGGCGACAGCCGGGTCAATGTCGCGCTGGCCGAGAGCCGACTGCGCGATGGTCGGCTGAGCGAGGCCGAGCGTCTGCTGCGCGCGGCCATCGCGCGTCAGCTAAGGCGAAACCCGAACCCGTCGGACGGCGAGGCGCATTACCTCTTGGGCGTCGTGCTCGCGCGGGCTGCTCGTCCCCGATGAGGCAGGAGAATTCTTCGCGAAGTGCGCCTGGAACGGGGCGTGGTGCCTCCCCGCGCACCTCGCCCTGGCCCGGCTCGCACTC
>JAWWPV010000274.1:0-6809 GCA_033854775.1 Trebonia sp. | reverse complement strand
TGCTGGCGGGTACGATGCGCGAACGATCGTGCGCTAACGCCCCCAACAGGGCGTTGCGGGCTTATCGCGATATATAGGAGGCGGCACCCTTGTCGGGGAGCAGAGAGCGGGAGCGGCGGCGCGCTCGCGAACGGTACGAGCGGCAGCGGGAAGAACAGCTCGCACGGAGGCGCAAGATCCGTCAGCGGCTCGGCATTGGCCTTGCCGTTTTCTGTGTCCTTGGCCTCGTCGGCGGCCTGACGGCGGTGTTCGCCGTCGGTGGCACGCCGGCGGCCGCGACGAAGCCCAAGGCCACGGCCTCGGCGTCTGCCTCCCCCTCGGCGACCGCGTCGGCCGCCGTCGCTGAGCCCGCGACCCACTGCACGTACACGACGAGCGGGGTGGCGCCTGCCGCCAAGAAGGTGCCGGCGCCGGCGGCTACGCCTAATTACAAGGCTGCCTATACAGCGGCGATCAATACCAACCTCGGCCCGATCGATATGTCCTTGCTTAACTCCAAGGCGACTTGCACCGTCAACTCCTTCGTGCACCTGGCCACGGCCGACTACTTCAATGCCAGCCAGTGCCACCGGATGGCGAACAGTACCGGCCTCTACCTACTGCAGTGCGGCGACCCGACTGCGAAGGCCACCACGAAGCTGACCTGCTCGACGGCCGCCAACGCGCCTGGAACGGGCGGCCCTGGGTATGAATTCAACAGCGAGAACCTGCCCACGGGGGCGTCGTCGGCCGGATCCGTGACCTACAAGGCCGGAACCGTCGCGATGGCCAACAACGGTACGTCCGGCAGCAATGGCAGCCAGTTCTTCCTGGTGTTCAAGAACAGCACGCTAGGACCGGACTACACGCCGTTCGCGACAATTACCTCCGGGCTGGATATCCTCCAGAAAGTGGCTAATGCAGGCACTTCGTGCTCGTACTCGGCCGGCGGCGGGGTGCCTAAGGAGAAAGTCATCATCAACAGCGTGACCATCAAGAAGACCTGAGCAAGACGACGCCCCGGGCATCCGCCCGGGGCAGCAGATGAACCAGGAGGTTCGCCGTGACCACCGCCAACGATCCCTGGGGTCGGGTAGACGCCGACGGGACGGTCTACGTGCGTACCGCCGATGGCGAGCGGGTGATCGGCTCGTGGGCGGCGGGGAGCCCGGAAGAGGCGATCGCGTTCTTCCGGCGCAAGTTCGAATCACTCGAGACCGAGGTGACGCTGATCGAGCAGCGCATCGCGTCGACGGAGATCGCCCCCGCCCAGGCCCAGTCCACCGTGCAGCGGCTGCTCAAGTCCGTGGCCGACGCCAACGCGCTCGGCGACCTCGACGGGCTCCGCGTCCGGCTTGAGGCGTTGACCGGCGCCGTCGACGCGCGCCGCGAGGAGGTCAAGGCCGCCCGCGAGCACGCCCGCTCCGAGGCCCGCGGGATCAAGGAGCGGATCGTCGATGAGGCCGAGCACATCGCGGCGGAGGCGACGCACTGGAAGGCGAGCGGCGAGCGGATGGCGGAGCTCCTTGAGGAGTGGAAGACCGCACCGCACGCCGACCGGTCGATCGAGGCCGTGCTGTGGAAGCGGCTGTCCGCGGCGCGCAACGGGTTCACCAAGCGGCGCAAGGCCTACTTCGCCTCCCTTGAGTCCGAGCGGGAGGCCGTCCGGCTCAGCAAGGAGAAGCTCGTCGGGGAGGCCGAGGCCCTCGCGGACTCGACCGACTGGGCAGCCACCTCCAGCATCTACCGCGACCTGATGCGGCAGTGGAAGGAAGCCGGGCGGGCCGGCCGGGACGACGAGGCCGAGCTGTGGAAGCGGTTCAGGGACGCGCAGGACAAGTTCTTCGCCGCGCGCTCGGAGGTGTTCGCCGCCAAGGAGACCGAGCTGCGCGGCCACGCCACGGTCAAGGAGCAGCTCCTCGCCGAGGCGCAGGCACTGCTGCCGATCACCGACTGGCGTGCCGCGCGGTCCGTGCTGCGCGGCATCCAGGAGCGCTGGGAGCAGGCCGGGCCTGTCCCCCGGGAGTCCCGCGACCAGCTGGAGCAGGGACTGCGCCGGGTCGAGGAAGCGGTGCGGCGCGCCGAGGACACCCAGTGGAAGCGGTCCAACCCCGAGGCGCTCGCGCGGGCCGAGGGGACGGTCAACCAGCTCCGCACGGCGATCGCGACGCTGGAGTCGCAGCTCGCCAAGGCCCAGGCGGGCGGCGATGCCGCCGCGATCGGCAAGGCGGAGGAGGCGCTGGCCGCTCGCCGGTCCTGGCTCACGGAGGCCGAGCGGACGCTGGCGGAGTTCTCTTCGTAGCTTCTTGCCGCCGTTTAGGTGGTGGCGTGACCCGGCAGCCCGACCATTGCCGAGGGGTTGACGATGCGGTCGAAGTCCTTGCCGCTGATGTCGCCGGAGGCCAGCGCGGCCTCGCGGAGCGTGGTGCCCTGGTCGTTGGCCTGGTGGGCGATCGCAGAGGCCTTGTCGTAACCGATCACCGGGGACAACGCGGTGACCAGCATCAGGGACCGGCTCACGTAAGTGCCGATCTGGTCCCGGTTGAGCTCGGTGCCTTCGATGCAGTACCGGCGGAGCTTGTCGCAGGCGTCGGCCAGGATCGTGGCGGCGTGCAGGAAGTTATTGATAATCACCGGGCGCATCGCGTTAAGCTCGAAGTTGCCCTGGGAGCCGGCGAACGCGATGGCGCTGTCTTCGGACAGCACCTGGATGCAGACCATGACCATGGCCTCGCACTGGGTCGGGTTGACCTTGCCCGGCATGATGGACGAGCCAGGCTCGTTCGCGGGCACGATCAGCTCGCCGATCCCGCACCGGGGGCCCGAGGCCAGCCAGCGGATGTCGTTGGCGATCTTCATCAGCGGCACTGCCAGGGCCCGGAGCCCGGCCGAGGCGCCGACCATGGCGTCGAGGCCGCCCTGGGCGGCGAACTTGTTCGCGGCGGTGCGGAACGGCCGGCCGGTCAGCCCGGCGATCTCGGCGGCGATCGCCTCGGCGAAGCCGGGCGGGGCGTTCAGGCCGGTGCCGACCGCGGTGCCGCCGGCGGCAAGCTCGTACAGCCCGTCCGCCGACGCGGTGACCCGGTCGATGGCCTGGCTGAGCTGGTGGGCGTACCCGGACCATTCCTGCCCGACCGTGAGCGGGACGGCGTCTTCGAGGTGGGTGCGGCCGATCTTGACCACGTCCTGCCACTGGCGGCCCTTGGCCTCGACTGCCTGCCGCAACGCCTGGACGCTTGGCAGCAGGTGCTCGTGGACGGCCCGGACCGCGGCGATGTGCATGGCGGTGGGAAAGGTGTCGTTGGACGACTGTCCCAGGTTGACGTGGTCGTTGGGATGCACTGGGGTCTTGCTGCCCAGTTGACCGCCGGTGAGCTGGATGGCGCGGTTGCTGATGACCTCGTTGACGTTCATGTTCGACTGGGTGCCTGACCCGGTCTGCCAGACGTAGAGCGGGAAGTTCTCGTCGAGCTTGCCCGCGATCACCTCGTCGCTGACCCGCTCGATCAGCTGTGCCATCCAGGCCGGCAGCCGCCCGTCACGACCGTTGACGAGCGCGGCGGCCTTCTTGACGTAGCCGTAGGCGTGGTAGACCGCCTTGGGCATCCGGTCATCCCCGATCGAGAAGTGAATCAGCGACCGCTGCGTCTGTGCGCCCCAGTACCGGTCGGCCGGGACATCGATCGCGCCCATCGAATCGGTCTCGCGCCGCGTCCCCGTCGCCGCCAGGCCGATCGGCACGTCCCGGATGCGCGGCGCGGGACCAGGCGGAGCCACGCTCCCGTTCGGAGTGCTGCTGCTTTTCATTTTTTCACGCCCCATTTTTCAGGTACGGGCCTGGTAAACCGGCTGCCACATGGCGTCCTGGACCGCCTGGACCGGGTTGTCGGGCTTGCGGGTGGCAACGCCGTCGGCGATCGCGGCATTGACCACGGCCACCGCGGTGGTCGCCGACGAGGCGCGCAGGTTCTCCACCGCGGGCACCAGCGCCGCGCCTGGCGCGCTGACATCGACCTGGCCCGCTACTGCCTCGGCCGCGGCCAGCAGCATCCCGGCGGTCACCCTTGATGCGCCGGAGACGATCGTGCCCAGGCCAAGCCCGGGGTACAGCAGCGCGTTGTTGGCCTGCCCGATCTGGTAGGTGACGCCCTGGTACTCGACCGGCGGGACGGGGATGCCGACCGCGACCAGCGCTTTGCCCTTGGACCAGGCGATCACGTCGGCCGGCATGACCTCGATGCGTGAGGTCGGGTTGGAGATCGGGAACACGATCGGGCGGTCCACGCCCGCGCTCATGGCCTCAATGACCTCCCGGGTGAACGCTCCGTGCGCGGTCGACGTGCCGAGCAGGATGGTCGGCTCCGCATGGCGGACGGTTTCGAGCAGCGATGCGGGGCCGGCGCCGGCGCCCCATCCGGCGACTTCGGCGGGGTTACGCGCGTACGGCTGCTGGTAATCCCGTAGATCCGGCATGTCGCTGGTGAGCAGCCCCTGCTTGTCCACCAGCCACACCTGGGCCGTGGCCTGCTCCTGGGACGCGCCGTCCCGGATCATGGCGTCGCGTATCTGGTCGGCGATGCCCACCCCGGCAGTGCCCGCGCCGAACACCACGAGCTTCTGCGCGCGCATCGGGACGCCGGTGACCTTGATCGCGGACAGCGTGGCGGCCAGGGTGATCGCGCCGGTGCCCTGCATGTCGTCGTTGAAGATCCGGTACCGGTCCCCGTAGGTGACCAGGATCCGGCGGGCATTGCCAGGGCCGAAATCCTCGAAGTGCAGCAGCGCGTCAGGGAACAGCGACGACGCCGTCTCCAGGTACTTCCTGATGAACGCGTCGTAGGCGGCACCGCGGACCCGCGCGTGCCGGTTCCCCAGGTACAGCGGGTCGTTGAGCAGCCCCTCGTTGTCCGTGCCGACGTCGAGCGATACCGGGATGACCCGGCGCGGGTCGATACCCGCCGCGGCGGTGTAGACGGCCAGCTTGCCGACCGCGATCTGGATGCCGCCGACCCCCCAGTCGCCGATGCCGAGGATCTCCTCCGCGTCGCTGCACACGATCAGGTCCACGTCGTCCGGACCGAGCTCCAGCGTGCCGAACGCCGCGGCGATGTCGTCCGGCCGGTCAATCGACAAGTAGATGCCGCGCGGCCGCCGGTACTCGTGCGAGTACTTCTCGATCGCGTCCCCGACCGTCGGGTCGTACACGATGGGCAGGAGCTCGGCCAGGTGATCACCGAGCAGCTTGTAGTACAAGGTCTCGTTACGGTCGTGCAGCTGCTCCAGGTACACGTTCTTGGCCAGGTCGCTCCCCTGGTCCTGCAGCTGGCGGTACGCCCGCCGCGCTTGCTCGTCCAGCGTGAGTACCGCCGACGGCAGCCGTCCGGTCAGGCCAAGGGCCTCCCGTTCCGCCGCGCTGAACGCCGCCCCGCGGTTGAGAATCGGATCGTCCAATGCTCCGGGTACGGCCGGAGTCCGCGTTTCGCCAGCGTTTTCTGCCATGCGATCACGCTATGGTCGCCACCCTGAGTTCACATCCGCAGAGGTTGATAGCCGTAACCGCGAGTTGATAGTCATCCGGGCCGCCGAACTCGCCCTCACCTGACCGGTGATAGTCACGCCACCCCCGGTACCTTGGAAGCCGAGGAGAGGCCGGGACTCGTCATGCTGGTGAATCGTCTCACGGAACGCGCGGCGCTGGACTCGATGATCGCTGCCGCCCGCGGCGGAATGGGTGGCGCGCTGGTTTTGCGGGGGGAACCGGGGATTGGCAAGTCGGCACTGCTGGAGTACGCGATCGAGTCGGCACCGGGATTCCAGATCGCGCGTGCAGCAGGCGTGGAGTCGGAAAGCGAGCTCGCATTCGCAGCCCTCCACCAGTTGTGCGCCCCCAGGCTGGACCAGCTAGAGCGGCTGCCGGGTCCGCAACGCGATGCGCTTGGCGTGGCGTTCGGATTGCGGGCAGGAGAGGCGCCGGATCGTTTCCTGGTGGGACTCGCGGTACTGAGCCTTTTGTCTGAGGTGGCCGCGGAGCGACCGCTGCTGTGCCTGGTTGACGATGCGCAATGGCTTGACCGGGCTTCGGCGCAGGCACTGGCATTCGTCGCACGACGGCTGCTGGCCGAGCCGGTCGCGCTGATATTCGCCACCCGCGAACGGGACGAGGAATTCGCCGGATTGCCCGAGCAGCTTGTCCTGGGGCTCGAAGATGCCGATGCACGCGCATTGCTCGGCTCATTCTTGAGCGTTTCGCTGGATCAGCAGGTGTATGACCGGATTCTGGCGGAGATGCGCGGCAACCCGCTGGCATTGCTTGAGTTGCCGCGCGGGTTTAGCGCGCAAGAGCTGGCAGGCGGGTTTAACCTGCCGAGTGCCCTGGAGCTGCCAGGCCGGATCGAGGAGAGCTTCCTGCGGCGTTGCGCGGCTCTGCCGGCCCCGACCAGGCAGTTGCTGCTGGTGGCGGCGGCCGAGCCAGTGGCCGACCCGGTGCTGCTGTGGCGAGCGGCCGCGCGGCTAGGGATCAACCCGGACGCGGCCGTCGCGGCGGAGGCCGCCGGCCTGCTGGGAATCGGCGCACGGGTCACGTTTCGTCATCCGCTGGTGCGCGCGGCGGTGTACCGGGCGGCCTCACCCCCTGAGCGCCGGGCGGTGCACCGCGCACTAGCGGAAGCCACCGACCCGCAGGCAGACCCCGACCGGCGTGCCTGGCATCTAGCTGAGGCGGCACCAGGGCCTGACGAGGTAGTCGCCGCTGAGCTGGAGCGCTCGGCCGGGCGGGCGCAGGCGCGCGGCGGTATCGCGGCGGCGGCCGCGTTCGGTGAACGAGCCGTCGC
>JAWWPV010000273.1:0-7003 GCA_033854775.1 Trebonia sp. | reverse complement strand
GCCGAGAGAGTCAGCCGCTTTCGGTCGGGATGACGCTGGGTTTGACTTGTTCTCTGTTTCCTGTGAGTGGACGCCTGTGGCGGCCACGGGCGGGATTTTGTGGCTTCCTACATGCGGCTAATCGTTGACCAGCAGGTCTGAATGGTTCACCCTGAAGAAACATAGTTCACCATCGATCCCGGTGCCGGGCGGTTGACTGGAGGAGGACATGTGATGTCGGCTGCTGACCCCAGGGTGACCTGATGTGCGGGATCGCGGGCCTGACGCTGCTGGACCCCGGCCTGGAGCCGGAGCTCGGCGCGCTGCTCACCGACATGCTCGTCGCGCTGAGCGAGCGCGGACCGGACTCCGCCGGGGTCGCGGTCTACCACGACGACGGGCGGCTCGACGTCACCAAAGACGTGGGCGGGCCGGCCGACGTCTGTGAAAGGTTCGGCATCGCCGCTGCGCACGGCTACCAGGGCGTCGGACATACCAGGATGGCCACCGAGTCCGCGGTGACCAGGGCACACTGTCACCCGTTCACCCCGGCCGAGGGCGTGTGCGTGGTGCACAACGGCTCGTTCTCCAACCACGCGACCGTGCGGCGCCAGCTGGAGCGGGACGGGGTCGCGTTCGACTCCGACAACGACTCCGAGGTCGCCGCCCGGTACATCGCGCAGCGCCTTGCCCAAGGGGACGACCTCAGGAACGCGCTTACCGCCATGGCAGGCGTGATGGACGGCTTCTACACCCTGCTGGTGACCACCCCGACCGAGTTCGCCGTGCACCGCGACCCGGTCGCCTGCAAGCCCGCGGTGATCGCGCAGACGGGCGGCTACGTCGCCATGGCGAGCGAGTACCGGGCGCTGACCGGACTGCCCGGCGTCAAGCACGCGAAGGTCTTCGAGCCGACGGGACTGCACACATGGACACGGCAACCACGCTGAGCACGGCCGCCGCCGCGGTCATCACGCTGAACGCCGCCGAGCTGACCACCCGGGAGATCAACGCCGCGCTGCGCGCGGTCCCCGATGGCGCGGCGGTAACGATCACTGAGCCCAGGGGCAGGCACAACCTCGCCGTCGGCCTGACGAACCGCATCGACGTCACCATCGACGGCAACGCCGGCTACTACATCGGTGGTCTCGGCGACGGCCCGGACATCACCGTCAACGGCTTCACCGGCTGGGGCATCGGCGAGAACCTCATGTCCGGAAATATCCAGGTAAAAGGCTCCGTGTCGCAGTCCGCTGCCGCCTCAGCCCACGGGGGAACGGTCATCGTCGCAGGCGACGCGAGCCTCAGGGCAGGCATCTCCCTCAAGGGCGGCACGCTCGCGATCGCCGGCGACGCAGGCAACCTGACCGGCTTCATGGCCCAGGCAGGCACGATCCTGATCGGCGGCGACGCGGGCGAGGCCCTCGGCGACTCGCTGTACGAGGCCACGATCTACGTCGCCGGGGCCATCGCCAGCCTCGGCGCGGACGCGCAGATGACCGAGCTCACCGAGGACGACGTGACCGCGGTCAAGGCACTCTGCGACAAGGCAGGCTTCGACCACATCGACCCGCAGAACATCACCAAGGTCACCTCCGCCCGCGAGCTCTACCACTTCACCACCCACCACGCGGGGAGCTACTAATGCAGAACCACACCTTTCCCCCGGACGTCATCGCCAGCGTCCACGAGCTCGCTGACCTTGGCCGGTACTCGATCCGCGGCTTCGGGGCCCGCAGGAAGGTCCCGAACTTCGACGACCTGGTCTTCCTCACCGCCTCCGCGTCCCGCTACCCGCTTGAGGGCTACCGCGAGCGGTGCGAGACCCGCACTGTCCTGGGTGCACGGCACCGCGCGCACCCCGTCGACCTGGCCATCCCGATCACCATCGCGGGCATGTCCTTCGGCGCGCTGTCCGCCCAGGCCAAGCGGGCCCTCGGCGCCGCCGCGAACGAGGTCGGCACCTCCACCACCACCGGCGACGGCGGCATGACCGACGAGGAGCGGCAGGCGTCGAAGACCCTCGTCTACCAGTGCCTTCCGTCCAGGTACGGCTTCAACCCCGTCCACCTCAGAGCGGCCGACGCGATCGAGATCGTCATCGGCCAGGGCGCCAAGCCCGGCGGCGGCGGCATGCTCCTCGGCCAGAAGGTCGGCCCGCGCGTCGCGGCGATGCGCACCCTGCCTGAAGGCATCGACCAGCGGTCCGCGAGCCGCCACCCGGACTGGACCGGTCCCGATGACCTGCAGATCAAGATCGAGGAGCTGCGCGAGGCGACGAACTGGGAGAAGCCGATCTACGTCAAGGTCGGCGCGACCCGCGTCAGCCACGACGTGAAGCTCGCCGTCGCGGCCGGCGCCGACGTGGTCGTCGTCGACGGCATGCAGGGCGGCACCGGCGCCACCCAGGACACGTTCATCGAGCACGCCGGCATCCCGACCCTCGCCGCCGTCAGGCTGGCCGGCGACGCGCTGCGCGAGCTCGGCGCCGAGCGCGAGGTGCAGCTGATCGTCTCCGGCGGCATCAGGACCGGCGCCGACGTCGCCAAGGCCCTGGCCCTCGGCGCGGACGCGGTCTCGATCGGCATCGGCGCGCTGCTGGCCCTCGGCTGCAACCGCCCGACGTATCACGAAAATTCGGTAGAAGTCGACGCCGCCCCAGACTACGCAGCCCTCGGCACCAGGCCGGGGGAGTGCTCCGCCTGCCACACCGGCCGCTGCCCGGTAGGCATCACCACCCAGGACGACCTGCTCAGCCGCAGGCTAGACCCCGAACTGGCCGCCCGCCGCGTCACCAACTACCTGCGCGCGCTCACGATGGAAGTCACGATGCTGGCCCGTGCCTGCGGCAAGTCCGACGTGCACAACCTGGAGCCCGAGGACCTCGCCGCCCTCACCATCGAGGCCGCCGCCATGGCCAGGGTGCCCCTGGCAGGCACCGACTGGATCCCCGGAGCCCGGCCATGACCCCGCGGGCCGCCCCGGGGATCACCGGCCCGGTGCTGCTCGTCGTCGCGGGCGGCGCCGTCTCCCAGGCGGCGATCGACCGCACCGCGGAGCTGGCGGCAGGCACGCCGGTGATGGTCGTCGGAGTAGGAACGAGCGAGATATCCCGAACGGATCCGGCTTCCTCCCGCCCCGCCCACCCGACTTACCCGGCGGGAGATACCCGCCGCCTGGGAGTCTCCCCGGCACCAGAGGAGGTGCGCCGCACGGTCGCGCTGGCCATGTCCGTCCTGGAGAACACGGGCGTCATGGCGATGGGCCACATCGTCACCCACTCCCCGGCCCGCGCCGTCGCCCGGGTGGCGCGGGCCCGCGGCGCGCGCGTGGTGATCGTCGACCAGCCGGGACCGTCGTCCTGCGGGCAGCCCGCCGTCGGGCTGACGGCCGAGCTCCGGCGGCGGATGTACGGGTCGGGCATCATCGTCCTGGCCGAGACCGACCGGCGCGGCGGCTGGGTATCAGCATTAGGGCGCACAGTACGGCTCATCGGACGGAAGGCGGCCTGCCATGACAACACGCGCGGACCTGGTCATCGTCGGCGCGGGCCTGGCGGGCTCGGCGGCCGCCTGGGCGGCGTCGGCGCGCGGCCTCGACGTGGTGGTGCTTGAGCGGTTCGGCCCCGGACACAAGAACGGCAGCTCGCACGGCAGCGCCCGGATCTTCCGCCGCGCCTACCCGGACCCGCTGTACGTGCGGCTGACCGGCGCCGCCGGGGAGCTATGGCGGCAGCTCGAGGACCAGGCGGGCGAGAAGCTGCTGACGCTGACCGGCGGCCTCGACTTCGGCGCCACCCGCAACCCGGCCCGGCTGCACGAAGTGCTGACGAGCTGCGGCGTGCCCGCCGAACTGCTTGAACCCGAGGCCGCAGCCGAGCGCTGGCCGTACTTCGACTTCACCGGCGCCGGCCAGGTCATGTTCCACGCCGGTTCCGGGGTCATCGACCCGCACAACGCGATGGCCGCCATGCTCAGGCTGGCCGCGGCTAACGGTGCCGACATCAGGTTCGGCACCCCGGTCACCCGGCTTGAGACGGCCCCGTCCGGCGACGGCGCGGTCGCGCGCACCGACAGCGGCACCTTCACCGCGCCAGTGATCGCGGTGGCGGCCGGCGCGTGGACCGCCCCGCTGCTCGACGGCATGGTCGACCTGCCGCCCCTGACGGTGACCCAGCAGCAGGTCTTCCACTTCGCCCCCCTGAGAGCTCCTGAAGACACGGCAGTCCCGGGACAGGCTTGGCCGATCTTCGTCCACAAGGACGGCACCGACGACTGCTACGGGCTGCCCGGCGGCCGTGACGGCGAGGTGCCCGGCGCGATGAAGATCGGCGAGCACGCGGGCTTCCGGACCACGACCGCGGCGGACCGCGACTTCGTGGTGGACCCGGCCGCGCGGGCCCGGATCACCGACTTCGTCGGCAGGCGGATCCCCGGCCTGACGGCCACCCCGGTCAACGAGGTGACCTGCCTCTACACGTGGACGGCGAACGAGGACTTCGTCCTCGACCGGAGCGGCCCGTTCGTCGTCGCCTCGCCTTGCTCCGGGCACGGCGCCAAGTTCGCCCCGCTGCTCGGCGAGATCATTGCCGACCTCGCGGCGGGCAAGCCCGCGCGTGACCCGCGTTTTACGCTCGCGGCGCATGGCGTTACACGCGCCTAACACCGAAACGCCGGCGCAACATCCAGGCGTAACTCCGTCGCTGTCTGCTGGATCACATCCGCCCGTCACGGAGATTGTGAGTTCCGCATGGCAATGACAACAGAGCCGCGAGCCGGCTTGCAGAAGGGCACCAACTGGTGGGGCGCGTTCGTCATCGGCCTGGCCGGGACGATCCTCGTGACCGGCATCGCACCGTACGCGGTGCAGGGCATGGGCGCGAGCGCGATCTGGGCGATCGGCGTCAACACGATCTTCGGCCTGGTGCTGTGCCTGTGCCTCGCCGAGATGGCCTGCATGTGGCCGGACCGGGCCGGCGGCATCCCCAGCTACGCGAGCGCGAGCTTCGAGCCCCTCGTGGGCAAGAAGGTGGCCAAGCACATCGGCGGCCTGTCCGGCTGGTCATACTGGCTCGGCTGGTTCCCGGTCGCGCCGATCAACATGATCCTCACCGCCGCCTACCTGTCGAGCCTGTTCGGCCTCCCGCAGGGCGGCACCATCCACCTGTTCGGCACGTACGGCGCGCCGATCTCGACCACCGTGCTGCTGATCAGCTTCATCGGCCTGCTCGCCGTCTACGTTCCGTGCTACTTCGGCGTGAAGCTCGGCGCCGGGTTCGCCACCGTGCTCGGCATCCTGTCCATGGTCCCGCTGACGGTCCTGGTGCTGCTGCCGCTGTTCAAAACCGGCAGCTTTCACTGGTCGAACATCGCCGGCTTCCACACCCCGGCCGGCGTGCACGAGAGCTTCACGTTCATCATCGCCTGGATGTTCCCGATCACCTGGAACGTGATCGCGATGGAGGCGGCCGCCTGCTACATCGGCGAGTGCCGCAACGGCCCGCGCGACGCCAAGATCGCGCTGACCGCCGAGGGCGTCTACGGCATGCTCATCTACATCCTGACCCCGCTGGTCTTCGTCGGCGTCCTCGGCGCGGCGCTGTCCACCGCCGACCCGCTCACCCTCTACACCGACTTCACGAGCGCGCTGTTCGGCCACGGCTCGTGGATCAAGTGGTTCATCGGCCTGCCGCTCATCCTCGCCCTGCTGCTGTCGGTGCTCAACGCGATCATGGGCACAGGCCGCTCGCTCTTCCAGGCGTCAGAAGACGGCGCGCTGCCCCGCTGGTTCGGCAAGGTCAACGCCCACGGCGTGCCGGCCCGCGCGATGGCGTTCAACGTGGCCGCCTCGATGCTCGTGGTGCTCTTCGGCTCCCCGGTCCGCATCTACATCTTCTCCAACGCCGGCTACCTCTTCGCCTGCGCGATGTCGCTCGCCGGCTACTTCGTCTACCGGCAAATGCGCCCGGCCGCCGAGCGCCCGCTCCGCCTCCCCGGCTGGGTCCGCTACGTGGCCCTGGCGATCTTCCTGTTCTGGGTGGTCGTCTACTTCTACGGCGGCTGGAACGCCCCGAACATCGTCGTCGCCCCGAACTCCGGCCCGGTCCTGTTCATCCTGGGCCTGGTGGTCATGGCGCTGTACTTCCCGCTCTACTACTGGCGCAAGCGCTCCGACGCCCGCCGCGGGATCCCCGTCCCTGTCGCTGTCTCCGTCGCCCCGGAGCTGGCCGAGGAAGAGGCATGAGGCCGCCCTGGCGGCGGGCCAGCGCGCGCGAGGCGCTGCCCGCCGCGGGCGTGCTACTTGCCTCAACGGGACGTCCGTTCACGGACGCCGCGATCACCGAGGCGGTTCGCCTGGCCGGCGGCGGCCGCGTCCGGGTGATCACGATCGCCCGCATCCACGGCTCCTCCTTCGGCCTGCAGCACCCCGGCCTGATGCCCAACAAGAAGGAGAAGGACGCCGCCCAGGCCATCGTCGCCAACGCAATCAAGACCCTTCAGCGCTCCGGCCTCAAGGCCGACGGCGAAGTGGTGATCACCCGCTCACCGGCGAGATGCTTCACCCGCGCCGCACGCTCCGCCGGTGCCTCCCACGTCGTCCTGGACACTCCTCCAGGCGGCCCCCTGACCCGCCTGGACACCGTCGCGACGGCCCGCTACCTCCGCTACCGCCTCCGCGACGCCACCCTAGCTCTCGTCTAAGCGGCGCCGTGGGGCACCGTCCGCGACATGGGCGCGCTGGCGCGGAAGCTCAGCGGACGACGACCGTCACCGGGTTGGTGGTGACGGCATACCCGCCGCTGACCACCGCGCGGAACGTGGCGGTGCCCCGGTGGCCCTCGGTCAGCGTGAACGCGTACGACTCGTCAGCGCGGTTCGTCAGGCGCAGCCGGTGCCACGTGCCGAGCCAGTGGTACCGCCCGCGTGCGCCCTGCACCTGCAGCCGCGCCCGGGCGGGCCGGGCGCCGCCGTCGTCCCCCACCGAGACCGTCAGGCGGAACGCGTGCCGTGCGTGCGCGACGCGC
>JAWWPV010000272.1:0-2543 GCA_033854775.1 Trebonia sp. | reverse complement strand
CGTCCACTATCCGTCCCGGCGCGCGTTACGGGCCGTGGCCAGGTAGGCGGTCACCTGACTGGCGGCCGAGCGGGCGGTCGCGACGCACGCGGGGATGCCCACGCCGTCGTAGGCGGCGCCCGCGACGGCGAGGCCCGGCTGCGCCGCGACGGCGGCGCGGACACGGGCGACCCGGTCCAGGTGGCCGACGTTGTACTGGGGCAGGCCGCCGCCCCAGCGGCTGACTCGCTGCGCGACTGGTGTTGCTGTTATCCCGAGGGCTTCGGCCAGCTCGGCGGCCGCGAGGTCGGCCAGGTCCTCGTCGTCGCGCTGGAGGACGGCGACGTCGCCGCTGCGCCCGACGGAGCAGCGGACGATGTGCACCGGGGCCTGGGCGGCGAGGTGCGGCCACTTGAGCGTGGAGAACGTGGCGGCCTTCACGGCCCGGCCGTCCACGGCGGGGACGAGGTAGCCGCTGCGCCCCCGTACCGGGAAGTCGTCGGCGCGGAAGGCGAGCGTGACGATGGCCATGGACGCGTACGGGATCTCCGCGAGCCGCGCCGCCGCGCCGCCCGCGCTGTCCGTCAGCAGGCGCGCGGCCGGGGCGGCGGGGGTGGCGAGGATCACCGCGTCCGCGTCCAGGTACTCGGGGTCGGCGGCGGAGCCGACCGTAAGCCGCCAGCCCGCCGGCGTGCGCTTGAGCTCACGGACCATCGCGTTCGTGCGGACGTCCGCGCCGGAGGCCTTGGCCACCGCCTCCGGCAGCGCGCCGATCCCGGTCGTCAGCGAGACGAAGAGCGGCGCCGGCTTGCCGCTTGCGCCGGCCGGGGCGCCGGGCGCCGGGGTGCTCGCGGCCGCGGCATGGCCGGCCGGCGGCTTGTTGCTGTTATCACCGGTTGGCGGCGGCGGGAGCAGCGAGGCGGCCGCCCCGGTCAGGGTGGCGTGCCCGGGTGTCGCGGCCGCCAGCGGGGCGAGCGTGGCACGGAAGGACAGGTCCTCCGACCGGCCCGCGTATACGCCGCCGAGCAGCGGGTCGACGAGCCGGTCGACGATCTCGACACCGAGACGCGAGCCGATGTACTCCGTGACCGACACATCGCCGGCCTCGGCCGGCCGTGATGACTCGTCCCTGGCCCGTGCGACAGCCTCCGGCGAGACCACCCCGGTCGCGGCGAGCTCGTCCAGGTCGGCGGGCACGCCCATGAACTGCCTGCGCGGCAGCGAGCGCATCGCGCCCCTGGTGTAGATGGCCGACGAGGTGACGCCGGCCGGGACCAGGTCGCCGGCCAGGCCGACCGCGGTGATCAGCTCGATGCCTTCCGGCCGCCGGGCGAGGAGCGCCTCGGCCCCCTCGTCCATCGCCACCCCGGCGACGTCCGACGCGGCCAGCTTCCCGCCCAGCCGTGGCGAGCCTTCCAGGACCGTGACCCGGACGGGCTCGCCGGAGAGGAAGAAGGCGGCGGACAGGCCCGCGATCCCCCCGCCGATCACCACCACGTGTGCCGTTGCGTCAACCGTCATGGCCCTAAGCCTATATTTTCTCGAAATCCTCAGCGCCAGAGGCGGACGGAGCCGTCCTTGCCCGCGGAGGCGAGGGCGCGGCTGTGCGGGCTGAACGCCACGTCGTTGACGTGGCCAGCGTGGCCGAGCAGACTCTGATAGCGGCTGGTCGCGACCTCCCAGACGGTCACCGCGCCGGTTTCGTAGCCGCCGGCCAAAAGCGTGCCGTCCGGGCTGAACGAAATGGCGTTGACGATGCCGTCGCCTGCCCGCAGGACGCCGGACGGCTCGCCGGTCAGCACATTGTGGAATTGCACCGCGCCGTCGGCGCCGGCCGATACCACCCGTGAGCCGTCCGGGGTGAACGCGACCGCGGTGGCCCACCCGGTATGCCGGCGGAGCACGCTGAGTGGCTCGCCGCCGCCTACGGTGGTCCAGACGCGGATCGCGCCGTCCGCGCACGCCGCGGCGACAAGCGTGCCGTCCGGGCTGAACACTGCGCTGAAAATCGTCTCGCCGTCGGCCCGCAGTTCGTCGATCCGGCCGAGGGGCGGCACGTCCCAGAGGCGGCAGACGCCGTCTTCGTGTGCGGAGAGGAGCACTTTCCCGTCGGGGCTGAACGCCACCGCGCGGACCGCCGCGCCGCCCGGCTTGCGCGATCGCAGTTTCTTGCCGGTGGCTAGCTCGCAGAGCCCGACCGTGCCGTCCCGCCCGCCCGTCGCGATGAGCGCCCCGTCCGGGCTGAAGGCCAGGTCATAGATGGACGGGCCGGCGGAGCGCAGCTCGCGGACCAGCCCGCCTGCGAAGGCGTCGCGGATCCGGACGGGGCGGCCCCAGCCGCCGGAGGCGAGGAGCCCGCCGTCCGCGCTGAACGTCACGCAGTACGCGTTGTCCCTGTCTTGCTCGAGGATCACCGCGCTGGTGTCGGCGGTCGCGTGTGCGGCCGGCGACTGCGGGGCTGGCGCCGACTGCGTGGGCGCCCGCTGTCCTGGCGATGGCGCGGCCGCCGGCGCGGCGGCATGCATTGCAGCGTGAGCCGCCGGAGGCGCCGGGGTACCGGAGGC
>JAWWPV010000271.1:0-5286 GCA_033854775.1 Trebonia sp. | reverse complement strand
CGGCAAGGCTCGCCAGCCCCGCTGCGTCCGGCCACACGACCCGCGCCGCGCGCAGCAACGCACGCCCCTGCCGCCGCGAGGACTCCCGCTGTGCGGGGGCCGGGGTCCGCGCGTCCGCTTCGGCATCAAGCTCAGACCAAAATCCATGATCCCGAACGAGTGCGGCTGACTCTCCCGGCGCCGCGTTCCTCTGTACTCCCGCGCAGGCGGCGGCCGCCAGGCCCGCCGCGACCAGTCCCGCCGTCCGCAGCCGCCCGCGGAGGAACCACTCGAGGGTCTGCAGGTCGGTCACCGTGCCGGCCGTCACGGCGGGCTCAACGCCTCCCGAGTGCGCGTGCCCCCCGGCGGGAAACCGCGAGTCCCCGAGCAGCAGCGCCGCCACGCTCACCGCCGCCGCCCGCTGAGCCTGCCGGACATTTCACGATTTGCCGGCCATGCGGCGCCCGCTGCCTCGCCCCCGCGGGCGGTGCCCCGAGGCGTCGGCCATGATGTGGGATATTTAGCGCCCCTAGAGGGGCCCGTTGTATCCCACGTCGTCGTCTTGCGCGTGTTCAGAATGCGCATGTTCAGAAGAGGAAGTAGCGCTGGGCCATCGGGAGCTCCGTGGCGGGGGCGGCCTCGACGACCTGGCCGTCGATGCGGACCGTGAACGTGTCCGGATCGACCTGGATGTCGGGCAGGGCGTCGTTGTTCACCATGTCGGCCTTGCCCCTGCTTGAGACGTCCGCGACGGGGACTAGCTCGCGGGCGAGGCCGAGCCTGTCGGCCAGGCCCGCCTCCAGGGCGGCGGCGGAGACGAACGACAGCGACGTCCTCGCGGGCACGCGGCCGTAGGCGCCCCACATCGGGCGGGGCAGGACCGGCTGCGGGGTCGGGATCGACGCGTTGGCGTCGCCCATCGCGGCCCAGGCGACGAACCCGCCCTTGAGCACCACATGCGGCCTGACCCCGAAGAACGCGGGGTGCCACAGCACCAGGTCCGCCAGCTTGCCGGGCTCGACCGAACCAATCCGGCTGTCGAGTCCGTGGGCGATCGCCGGACAAATCGTATATTTCGCGATATAGCGCCGCGCCCGTGCGTTGTCCGCGCCCCGGGCGCCGCTGCCGTCCGAGGGCACGGCCCCGTAGCCGGCCAGCGACCCGCGCCGCGACTTCATCACGTGGGCGGTCTGCCAGGTGCGCAGCACGACCTCGCCGATCCGGCCCATCGCCTGGGAGTCCGAGCCGATCATGGAGATGGCCCCCATGTCGTGCAGGATGTCCTCGGCCGCGATCGTCGACGGGCGGATCCGCGACTCCGCGAAGGCGAGGTCCTCGGGCACGGCCGGGTTCAGGTGGTGACAGACCATGAGCATGTCGAGGTGCTCGTCGACGGTGTTCACCGTGTGCGGGCGGGTCGGGTTCGTCGACGACGGCAGGACGTTAGGAACAGCAGCCACCGTGATGATGTCCGGTGCGTGCCCGCCGCCCGCGCCTTCGGTGTGGTAGGCGTGGATCGGCCGGCCGGCGATCGCGCGGAGGGTGTCCTCGACGAATCCCGCCTCGTTCAGCGTGTCGGTGTGGATGGCGGTCATCACGCCCGCCGCCGATGACACCGACAGGCAGGCGTCGATCGCGGCAGGCGTCGTGCCCCAGTCCTCGTGCAGCTTGAATCCGGCCGCGCCGGCCCGCAACTGCTCCCACAGCGCCTCGGAAGACACTGTGTTGCCCTTGCCGAGCAGCACGATGTTCACCGGCCAGGCATCGGTAGCCTCAAGCATCCGGGCCAGGTTCCACGCGCCTGGCGTGACCGTGGTCGCCTTAGTTCCTTCCGACGGCCCGGTCCCGCCGCCGATCAGCGTGGTGATCCCGGCGCCGAGGGCCTCGGGGAGCTGTGTCGGCGAGATCATGTGCACGTGGCAGTCGATGCCGCCTGCGGTGAGGATGAGCCCGTTCCCGGCGAGAACCTCGGTGGACGGGCCGATCACCAGGTCGGGATGGACGCCGTCCATGATGTCCGGGTTGCCGGCCTTGCCGATCGCGGTGATCCGGCCGTCGCGGACGCCGACGTCGGCCTTGACGATGCCCCAGTGGTCAAGGATGACCGCGCCGGTAATAACCAGGTCCGGCGTCCCCGCGGCACGCGTGGCGACGGCCTGGCCCATCGACTCCCTGATCACCTTGCCGCCGCCGAAGACCGCCTCGTCGCCGCCCGCGCACAGGTCCCGCTCGACCTCGATGAGCAGCGAGGTGTCCGCCAGCCTGATCCGGTCGCCGGCGGTCGGCCCGTACAGCAGCGCGTACCGCGGCCGGCTCAGCTCACTCATCGGTATCCGGGCCGGTAAGCCGCCGCCCCCCGATCTGCAGGCCGGGCACCACGCGCCGCCCGGCCAGTGGCACCAGCGATACCTCGCGCTCGACGCCCGGCTCAAACCGCACGGCGGTCCCGGCAGGGACGTTCAGCCGGTGACCCCAGGCGAGGTCCCGGTCGAACCGTAGCGCCGCGTTGGCCTGCGCGAAGTGGAAGTGCGATCCGACCTGGACGGGCCGGTCGCCGGTGTTGGCCACGATGAGAGTCAGCACCGGCCGCCCCGCGTTCAGCGAGACGGGACCGTCACCGGGCAGGATCTCGCCCGGGATCACGGGATCGGCTCGTGTACGGTGACGAGCTTGGTGCCGTCGGGGAAGGTGGCCTCGACTTGGACCTCCGTCAGCATCTCCGGCACCCCGTCCATCACGTCGTCCCTGGTGAGCACGGTCCGCCCGGTAGCCATCAGCTCGACGACAGGGCGCCCGTCGCGCGCGCCCTCAAGGAGGAACGACGTAATCAGGGCGACCGCCTCGGGGTAGTTCAGCCTCAGCCCGCGCGCCCGGCGCTCCCTCGCAAGCCCGGCCGCCACGTGAATGAGCAGCCGCTCCTGCTCGTGCGGGGAGATCAGCATGCCAGCACGATAACCCCGCTCGTCACGCCTCCTCGTTACGGCGGCATTACGAATTATCACGGCGTGTTTACGCGCGCCCCTCTCCCTGGAAGCCTGCCCAGGGGTCGTAGTCGACTTCCAGTGGCTCCTGGGGCGGGCGTTGCGACTCTGGGACATGTTCCAGGTTGATCCGGATCCTCGTCCACGTGGAGGACCGGCCGCGCATGGAGTCGACGAGGACGTCGGCTGGCTCTAGCAGAGGCCAGGCATCCTGGTGGCGGGACTTCCAGCGGTCCAGGGCGGCCAGGGCCTCGTCCTTGGTTTTGGCGCGGGCTATCTCGATCAGCGGCTTCGTTGACTTCCGGCGTCCGGTCGGGCCCGGGGGGCCGCCCTCGCTCCGGTCGGCTGTCCCGTCGTCTTCGCTCCGCTCGGCTGACCGGGCTGGCGTGCGGCGCTTCGAGGGCTGAACGCGCGGAGCCTCGCCGGGTTGCTTGTCATAGTTCGGCGGCCAGGGGGCGTCGGGGATGCCCGCGGCCTCGTCTCTCGCGGCCAGTTCTAGCAGCGGCTCAAGCGAGCCGACGGCCTCGTCGATGCCCGCCCAGGGGTCGCCGAGCTTGGCGAAGCGGGCGGGCACCGTGTCGATGGTGAACGCGGAAGGATCGCAGGCAGGGACCTCGTCCCAGGTCAGCGGAGTTGACACGCGCGCGTCCGGCAGCGGGCGGACGGAGTAGGCCGACGCGACCGTGCGGTCCTTGGCGTTCTGGTTGTAGTCGACGAAGACCCCGTGCCGCTCCTCCTTCCACCACTTGGACGTGGCCAGGCCGGGAACCCGCCGCTCGATCTCGCGCGCCACGGCCACGGCCGCCCGGCGGACGTCGCTGAACGGCCAGGAAGGCGAGACGCGCGCGTAGATGTGCATGCCCCGCGAGCCGGAGGTCTTCGCCCAGCCGGTGAGCCCGAAGTCGTAAAGCACGGACCGCGCCTCCAGGGCCACGGCGATGATCTGCGGCCACTGCACGCCGGGCACCGGGTCCAGGTCCACGCGCAGCTCGTCGGGATGTTCGAGGTCGGACGTGAGCACCGGGTGCGGGTTGAGGTCGATGCACCCGAGGTTGGCCACCCACGCCAGGCCCGCGGCGTCGCGCAGCACGACCTCGTCGGCGGTCCGGCCGGAAGGGAACCGCAGCTCGGCGGTCTCGATCCACGCCGGGCGCGACGACGGGGCGCGCTTCTGGAAGAACGGCTCTTCCTCCGCGCCGTTCACGAACCGCTTGAGCGCCATGGGCCGCCCCCGCACACCGCGCAGCGCCCCGTCGGCGACCGACAGGTAGTACCGGACGAGGTCGAGCTTGGTGTGCCCGGTTCGCGGGAAGTAGACCTTGTGCGGGTGGGAGACGGCCACCTCCCGGCCCGCCACCTCGATCACGGTTTTAGGGTCGGCCATCTGCAGTCAGCCCCATTTCGTTCGGGATAAATCAATTCTTTCCCAGGATTTCCGACAAGCTGTAACTGACGGGCTCTTCCAGCTGCTCGAACGTGCACGAGGAAGGCGCGCGGTCCGCGCGCCAGCGGACAAACTGCGCCGTGTGCCGGAAGCGCGTCCCCTCCATGTGGTCGTAGCGGACTTCGACCACGCGCTCGGGGCGCAGCGGGACGAACGACAGGTCCTTGCCCACGTTCCACCGGCTGTACTCGGAGCTGCGCGGGGTGCGGGTGCCCGGCTCCTGCTTCGCCCAGTTCCACGGGTGGCCTTCGAACGTCGTGACCAGCGGCTCAAGCTCGGCCCGCAGCTCGCGCCGCGTCGCCATCGGGAACGCGCCGATCACCCCGACGCTCGCCAGCTCGCCCGTCGGCCGGTAGAGGCCGAGCAGCAGCGAGCCGACCGCGTCGTCGCCGGTCTTGTGCGGCCGGTAGCCCGCGACGACGCAGTCCGCGGTGCGCTCGTGCTTGATCTTGAACATGACCCGCTTGTCCGGCTCGTAAAGGCACTCGGGCGACTTGGCGATCAGCCCGTCAAGCCCGGCGCCCTCGAACTGGGTGAACCACTGCCCGGCCACCGCGCGGTCGGTCGTCGCCGGCGTGAGGTGGATCGGTGGCCGTACGGCCGACAGGGCGGTTTCTAGCGCGGCGCGGCGCTCGGCGAACGGCCGCTCGGTGTAGTCCTCGGAACCGAGTGCCAGCAGGTCGAACGCGACGAAGTGGGCCGGCGTCTGCGCGGCCAGCAGCCGCACCCGGCTGGCCGCAGGGTGCAGGCGCAGTTGCAGCGCCTCGAAGTCGAGCCGTCCGGCCGCGAAGTCGGGCAGCACGATCTCGCCGTCGATCACGCAGCGCGGCGGCAACTCGGTCAGGGTGGCCTCGACCAGCTCAGGGAAGTAGCGCGTCATCG
>JAWWPV010000270.1:0-4537 GCA_033854775.1 Trebonia sp. | reverse complement strand
AACCCGCCCGAGGCCAAGACAAGACGCGAAACCGACGGCCCCCGGGACCGCGGCACGCCCGGGACTGGCACTTGAAAACCGATGCACCCGGGGCGTCGCTGACGTCCCACCACTTGGCGGAGGTGGGGGTGTTCATCATGCCGGGGCAGACCGCAGCGAGCAGGACGCCACGCGCGGTGTCCTGCTCACGGCGCTGCCCGGCGAGCGCGCGGACGGGCGTCTGGCCCGGCCTGGACGAGCGGCCCGAGATCGCCCACACCGCCCGCGACTGGCTGGCCAAGCTCCACCTCGTCGCCGCCGGCTGCGGCCTCACCACCGTGCCCGCCGCGATCGAGACGGATGCACCTGCCGGTTAGCCCGGGAGCGGAGCAGTAACGGAGACATTGAGCCGCTTACCTGAGCCTTTGGACAGATGACGCACCGAAGTCCCGACCCTCGCCTCCTAGTGTCGGCTGTGCTTGCGTGTGAGCGCTAAACCGTCACTCGGCTTTATCCGCTTCCTTCAGTTCCTCAAGCACTTGCTCCACCGATCCATCGATCACCGCGGCGGCTTCGACCTCTGAGCCGCGCAGGAGGTAGGCGGACTGCAGGAGCTCAGGTCTTGCCTTCAGCTCGGCGGCGGTTCCCGAGTACCGCAGGACGCCGCCTTCCATGACGTGCGCTCCGGTGGCAAGGGCGAGCGCGACCGTGGCAAATTGTTCGATCAGGAGCACTCCAACGCCGCTGGCCGAAACCTGCTGTATGACCGGGATCAACTGATTCACAATGACCGGGGCGAGGCCGAGAGAGAGCTCGTCGATCAGGATGAACTTCGGCTGCGAGACGAGGGCCTGGGCGAGGACCACCATCTGCTGCTCGCCGCCGGACAGCAGCCGGGCGGGGACGTTGAGCCGGTCCCTGAGCCGGGGGAACAGCTCGAGCGCGCGGGCCCGCCCCTCCGCGGCAGCGGCCTTGGAAAGCGCGTACGTCGCCACCTTGAGGTTGTCGTCGACGGACAGGTCGGGCAGCAGCCTGCGGCCTTCAGGCACGATCGCGACCCCGGCGGCGCGGATCTTCTCCGGCCGCCGGCCGGCCAGCTCGGTGCCGTCGAGTGACACCGATCCTGGGCGCGGCTTCAGCACCCCGCCGACGGCGAGGACCAGGGATGACTTGCCCGCGCCGTTCGGCCCGAGCAGGGCGGTGACCTCCCCGGCGGGAACCGGGATCGTCACGTCCTTGACGACCGCCCGGCCGCCGCGTTCGACGGTGATGTCACGGAGTTCAAGCACGGACATCAGGCCACCTCCGCCGTTCCTATGTAGGCGCGCATCACGTGCTCATTGCGCAGCACCTGTGCGGTCGGTCCCGACGCGATCAGCTTGCCGAAGTCGAGCACCGCGGTCGTCTCGCAGACCGCCGAGACCAGCGCCATGTCGTGGTCGACGAGGATTGTCAGCGCCCCGGTGTGCGCCGGGATGTTCTTGATCACGCCGGTCAGGTGGCTGGTCTCCCCGTCGGGCAGGCCGGCGGCCGGCTCGTCGAGCAGGATCAGCTTCGGCTTTCCCGCGACCGTGCGGGCGACCTCGACCAGGCGGCGCTGCCCGGCCGTCAGCGAGCCGACCTTCGCCCACGGCGAGATGCCGCCGCCGACGAATTCGATGGACGACAGGATGTCGCTCCTGCGGGCCGAGCCGCGCAGCTTGGAGTTGATCATCGCCACGTTGTCGTAGACGGTCAGGTCGGAGATCGCCTGCTCGGTCTGGAACGTGCGGCGGACCCCCCACCGGGCCCGGCGGAAGTGCGCCATGCGCAGCAGGTCGTCGCCGAACGCGGTGACCGTGCCGGACGCTGGCCGCACGAAGCCGGAAAGCACGTTGAAGAACGTGGTCTTGCCCGCGCCGTTCGGGCCGATGAGGCCGCAGACACCCTTGTCGAACCGCAGGTTCATGCCGTCAAGCGACGTCACGCCGCCGTACCTGACGGTCAGGTCCTTGACCTCGATCATGCCGTACCGCTTCCCTTCCCTGCCGAGCCGGCCGTCGAGGCAGTGCTCGCCGACCCCGGGGCGACCGCCGCGGGTCTGCGCCACCGCCGGCTGATCAGCCGGTACAGGCGCTTCATGTCCTTGGGGAACTGGTCGGCGATCCCGCCGGGCGCGGTCGCGAGCACCTGCATCACGCCGACGCCGAACAAGATGATCAGCCAGTCGTTCGGCACGCCCCAGATCTGCAGCAGGGCGGGGAGGAACGACTGGAGGAACGCGGCGATCACCGCGCCGGTCAGGGCGAACGCGCCGCCCATGAGCACGACCGCGAGCAGCTCGATCGAGTTCTGGATCGGGAAGTCGATCGAGAACAGCTCGCGGTCCGCGCCGGCCAGCAGCGCCCCGGCGACGCCGGTGACGAACGACGCCAGGGCCATGCCCCAGAGCTTGTAGAACGTCGTGTTGATGCCGGCGGCGAGCGCGGAGGGCTCGCTCTGCCTGAGCGCCGCCCAGGCCCGGCCCGGCCTGGTCCGCAGGTGAGCGAAGACGAGGAGGAACATCACGATCGCGACGATCACGGAGAACCGGTAGAACGCCGGGTCGGTGCCGGCGAACGACGGCCGCCTGATCTGCGGGATGTGCAGGAGGGAGCCGTTGTAGCCGGAGAAGCCGCCGCCGCCGTTGGGGAAGTTGAGCGTCGCCTCGATGACAGAGACCCCGCCTGCCAGCATCAGCGTGATCAGCGCCAGGTACAGGCCGCGCAGCCGGAGCGCGGGCAGCGTGATCAGCGAGCCGATGATCATCGTGACCAGGCCGGCCTCGATGATCACCAGAATGTAGGGCTGCGACGTGGCGAACAGCAGCCGCGCGCCGACCCAGGCGCCGATCGTCAGCACGGCGAGCTGGCCCAGGGAGTACAGCCCGACGCGGCCGACGAGCAGGCCGAGGCCCAGCGTCACGATCGAGTAGATGGCCACCTGGGTCATCGTGTCCGTGTAGTACGCCGACATCAGCGGCGGCAGCGCGAACAGCGCGAGCAGCAGCAGGACGACGATGACCGTGAGACGGGTGAGCGAGCGGCGGTCCATCCCTGGACCGCGGCTGGCGGCGGCGGGGGCCTTGGGGCCTGCGGTGTCCGCGGTGTCGATCACTGCGGCCTCACCCTTCCTCGCGCGTACGCGTCATGACCTGGCCGCGCGGCATGACGAGCAGGGCGATCGTGGCGAGCACGAACGGCGTCATGTCCTGGTAGTTGGCGACCTGGGTGATCGGCGTGAGCAGGTCGTGGACCAGGCCGATCACGAGCGCGGCGACGAAGGTGACCGAGATCGAGCGCAGCCGCCCGATCAGCGCCGCGGCCAGCGAGGAGATCACCACCGTGAACACCAGCGTGGTGTCGTCGAGCGCGGACAGGTCGGCCAGCATGATGCCGGCGATGCCCGAGAGGAGCCCGCAGCCCAGCCAGGCGGCGGCCTCGACCCGGCGGACGGGGACGCCGAGCGTCGCGGTGATCTCCCGGTCGTTGGCCATCGCGCGCATCGCGGTGCCCAGCTTGGAGTAGCGCAGGAACGCGCCGGTGCCGACCGTGATGACGACCCCGAGCCCGAGCGCGATGACCTGCGTCCAGCTGACCTGAAGCTGCCCGACCGTGAACCCGCCGTTATCGGTCGGGAAGGAGATCGACGGCGACTGGCCGCCGCTCGTCGGCCAGCCCAGGTCGATAGCACCGAAGATCACGAGCGCCAGGCCCAGCGTGGAGATGGACTGCACGAGCGGGCCGCGCCCGGCCAGGGCAGGCCCGAAGAGCATGCCGTAGCCGAGCGTCACCACGCCGGCGAACAAGATGCACGTGACCCAGCCAACCCAGCCGGGGTTGCCCGCCTTGATGATGGAGTACGCGATGAAGGCCCCCATCGCGCCGACCGCGCCAAACGCGAGGTTGAGCACCCCGGTGGCCCGGTACAGCACGACCAGCCCGACCCCGGACAGGGCATACAGCCCGCCCAGGGCCAGGCCGGTCACGATGTAGGGCTGAAATTCTGCCCAGCTCGGCATGTAACTGTTTCAGTCCCTTGGTTGTGTTGGAACCGGCTAGCCGGCCATTGGCGCGGTGCCGGCGACGGCCCGGTAGGCGGCGATCTGCGGGTCGTCGGCCGAGATCAGGGTGCACCCGCCGCCGGCGGAGGCCTGGACGAACTTGCCGTTGTTCGGGGTGACCGTGTAGTCCATGTTGTTCGGGATGTGCTCGGAGTAGGGGCCGTAGGTGAAGCCCTGGCAGAGCATCCCGGTGCTGTAGTTGGTGACCCCCTTGAGCGCGGCGCTCACCGAGGCGACCGTGTACGGACCCTTGACGCCCTCCAGGGCGTGCGTCGCGATCTCGCCGATCGTGAAGCCCATCTCGGAGAACGAGCCGACGCCGCCGGAGACGTTGGTGCCGTACTGCTTGAGGATGGCGTCGAACAGCTGCGCGGTCGCGCTGGTGTTCCCGTCAAGCGGGGTCAGCTCGGCGTTGACGAACAGCTTGTTGTTCCACTTCGGGCCGAGCGAGGTCGCCAGGAAGTCGGTGTTGCACGG
>JAWWPV010000269.1:0-6446 GCA_033854775.1 Trebonia sp. | reverse complement strand
CCCCCGTGATGGGCGAGCTGATCCCCGCGGCCCAGGCGGGACTGCCGGTACTCGGCATATGTAACGGCTTCCAGATCCTCTGCGAGGCGCACCTGCTGCCCGGCGCGCTCACCAGGAACGCGGGCCTTCGGTTCATCCACGCCGACGTGCGGCTGACCGTGGCCAACGCGGTGACCCCCTGGACGGCGGGCTTCGCGGACGGGCAGCGGCTCACCGTCCCGATCAAGAACGGCGAGGGCGCCTTCGTCGCCGACGAGGCCACCCTCGACGCGCTTGAGCGCACCGGCCGGGTCGTCGTCCGGTACTCCGACGGCGCCCTCAACGGGTCTACCCGCGACATCGCGGGCATCTGCAACGAGGCGGGCAATGTCATGGGCCTGATGCCGCACCCGGAGCACGCGATCGACCCGCTGACCGGCCCGTCGGCCGACGGGCTCGGCTTCTTCACCTCGATCGTGGGGGCACTGACCGGAGCGGGAGCAGCCTGATGAGCGCCACGGACACCGTCGAAGTAGCGGTCAAGACTCCCGAGGTACAGCAGCCCTACAAGGAGCTCGGCCTCACCGACGACGAGTACCAGAAGATCCGCGACATCCTCGGCCGCCGACCCACCACCGCCGAGCTGGCGCTTTACTCCGTCATGTGGAGCGAGCACTGCTCGTACAAGTCGTCAAAGGTCCACCTGCGCAACCTCGCGCCCGACGCCGACCAGGCCCGGTACCTGCTGGCAGGCATCGGGGCGAACGCAGGCGTAGTGGACATCGGGCAGGGCTACGCGGTCACCTTCAAGATCGAGAGCCACAACCACCCGTCGTTCGTCGAGCCGCACCAGGGCGCCGCCACTGGCATCGGCGGCATAGTGCGGGACATCCTGGCGATGGGCGCCCGGCCGATCGCGGTGATGGACGCGCTGCGCTTCGGCCCGGCCGACGCGCATGACACTGGCCGCGTGCTGCCCGGTGTGGTCTCCGGCATCTCCTTCTACGGCAACTGCCTCGGCCTGCCGAACATCGGCGGCGAGCTCGCCTTCGATCCCAGCTACGCGGGGAACCCGCTGGTCAACGCGCTGTGCGTCGGGCTCATGAAGCACGATGACCTGATGTCCGCGGTCGCGACCGGCACCGGCAACAAGGTCGTGCTGTTCGGCTCGCGCACCGGTCCCGACGGCGTGGGCGGCGCGTCGGTCCTGGCGAGTGCCACGTTTGGCGGTGCCGAGCCAGATGGCACTGCTGGCGAGCACGGCGGCAGGGCCGCGAAGCGGCCTTCGGTCCAGGTGGGCGACCCGTTCATGGAGAAGCTCCTCGTCGAATGCTGCCTCGAGCTGTTCGCGGCCGGGCTCATCGAGGGCATCCAGGACCTGGGCGCGGCCGGCGTCGCCTGCGCGACCACCGAGCTGTCCGCGGGCGGTGACGGCGGCATGTTCGTGGACATGGACGCCATCCCGCTCCGCGACCCGAACCTCACGCCCGCCGAGATCCTGATGAGCGAGTCGCAGGAACGCATGATGGCGGTCGTCACGCCGGAGCACGTCGACGCGTTCATGGACGTCTGCCGCAAGTGGGACGTCGAGGCCATGGTGATCGGCGAGGTCACCGGGGATGGCACGCTGACGATGACCTGGCGCGGCAGTGTGGTGGTGCAAATTCCGCCGCGGACCGCCGCCGACGGCCCGGTCTACCAGCGGCCGCTTGCCCGCCCCGCAGGGCTGGACGCGCTTCAGGCCAGCGGCCCGGAGCGGCTGGACAGGCCGGCGGACGGCCCCGCACTGCGTGACACCCTGCTGAAGCTTCTCGGCTCGCCCGGCCTGGCCGACAAGCGCTGGGTCACCCAGCAGTACGACAGCCTGGTGCGCGGCAACACCGTGCTCGCCATGCCGGAAGACGGCGGGCTGGTCCGGGTAGGCGAGGAGACTGGTCTCGGCATCGCCCTGGCCACCGACGGCAACGGCCGGTACTGCACGCTCGACCCGTATCAGGGCACTCAGCTCGCGCTCGCGGAGGCGTACCGGAACGTGGCGATGACGGGTGCTGTGCCGGTCGCCGTCACTAACTGCCTCAACTTCGGGTCACCGGAAGACCCGGCCGTCATGTGGCAGCTGGCCGAGGCCGTCCGGGGACTCGCCGACGGCTGCAAGCACCTCGGCGTCCCGGTTACCGGCGGCAACGTCAGTCTCTACAACCAGACGGGTTCCACCGCGATTCACCCGACCCCGGTGATCGGCGTCCTTGGCGTCCACGATGACGTCAGGAAGCGCCTCGCCGCCGGCTTCGCCGCCGACGGCGCCGAGGTGGTGCTGCTCGGCCGGACGAGCCCGGAGTTCGGCGGCTCCGCGTGGGCTGAGGTCGTCCACCAGCACCTGGGCGGCCTGCCGCCGACCGCCGATCTTGACGCCGAACGGCAGCTGGCGATCCTTGTCACGGCCGCCGCGTCCGCGGGCCTGCTGGCCAGCGCGCATGATCTCTCCGACGGGGGACTGGCGATCGCCCTCGCCGAGGCCTGCCTGTACGGCGGCCGCGGCTGCGCGCTAGTGCTGGGGGGCGAGCCGTTCACCGCCCTGTTCAGCGAGTCCGCCGCCCGCGCGCTCGTGTCGGTCGTCCCTGGGCGGGAGCAGGAGTTCGCGGCCCTGGCCGACGAGCACGGCGTCCCGGCCACGGTCCTCGGCGCGACCAGCGGCGACAGCCTGACGGTCGAGGGCGTCTTCGAGATCCCGCTGACGGAGCTCAGCCAGGTCTGGACGGGAACTCTCCCGGCCATCTTCGGCTAGCCCATCCGCACGCCACCGGATGGTTGTGGCAGCGGACCGCCCATGACCGGCTCGTTGCCACAACCATCTGGAGGGGCGGCATCTGGAATCAGTTCATGGAGGTGCGGTGTGCCGGCACGGAAGCCTGATCCAGAAGGAGAGGCCAGCGTGGCGGTTGTCGCCGCCGCGCTTGACTCGGGAGCCGAGCCAGAGAAGGCCGCCCTGCGGTCGGCCGCGCGCTTTCTGTTGCATGAGATTGAGAGAGTAAGTCCAGGTCGTTCGGTAGAGATAAGAGTGGTACCGGTCGCGGCGGTGCAGGCGGTCGCCGGCCCCCGCCACACGCGAGGGACTCCGCCGAATGTGGTGGAGACGGATCCGGAGACCTGGGTCAAGCTCGCGACCGGGCGGCTGGGCTGGGACGAGGCGGTGCGAACCGGGGCGGTCAGGGCGAGCGGCGCGCGGTCTGATCTGTCGGAGTTTCTTCCGCTGACCTGACCAAATAGACTGGTGTCGTGGCTAAGCCAGACGGGCGCCTTACGCACGACCTCGACCCCAACGATCGCCCGCCGAGAGACGCCTGTGGCGTCTTTGGCGTCTGGTCCCCTGGGGAAGACGTCGCCAAGCTCGCCTACTTCGGACTGCACGCGCTACAGCATCGCGGCCAGGAGTCGGCCGGCATCGCGGTCAGCGATGGCAGGCGGATCGTCGTTCACAAGGAAATGGGCCTGGTCGCCCAGGTCTTCGACGAGCCGTCGCTCACCGCGCTGCGTGGTGACATCGCCGTCGCGCACTGCCGCTACTCGACGACCGGCGCCCCGGTGTGGGCGAACGCTCAGCCGACCTTCCGGTCGACGCCGACGGTATCGATCGCGCTCGGGCACAACGGCAACCTCACCAACACCCGCGAGCTCGCGGCCATGCTCCCCGAGGAGAGCGGCTTCGCCGGACTCCAGGCGACTTCGGACACCGACGTGCTGACCGAGCTGATCGCCGACGGCGCCGGAGTTGGCGGCACCGGGACCGACGGCGGGGTCGAGGAGGCATCGGCCCGCATCCTGCCGCTGGTGCGGGGTGCCTATTCCCTCGTTTACATGGACGAGAACACGCTGTACGCGGCCCGCGACCCCCAGGGGTTCCGGCCGCTGGTGATCGGGAAGCTCTCCGCCGGCTGGGTGGTGGCGAGCGAGACCGCGGCGCTGGATATCGTCGGCGCGTCCTTCGTGCGCGAGGTTGAGCCGGGAGAGCTGATCTCCCTGGACGAGCGGGGCGTGCGGTCCCGGCGGTTCGCGCCGGCCGCGCCCAAGGTGTGCCTCTTCGAGTACGTCTACCTGGCCCGGCCGGATACCGCGATCGGCGGCAGGGGGGTGCACGCGACCAGGGTCGCGATCGGGCGGCGGCTGGCGGCCGAGTACCCCGCGTCGGCCGACCTGGTCATCCCGGTGCCCGAGTCCGGGACTCCCGCCGCGATCGGCTACGCCGAGGCCAGCGGGATCCCCTACGGCCAGGGCCTGGTGAAGAACTCCTACGTCGGGCGGACCTTTATCCAGCCGAGCCAGACCATCAGGCAGCTCGGCATCAGGCTGAAACTCAACCCGCTGCGCGACGTGATCGCGGGTCGCAGGATCGTGGTCGTCGACGACTCGATCGTGCGGGGGAACACGCAGCAGGCGATCGTGGCGATGCTCCGCGAGGTTGGCGCGCTCGAGGTACACGTGCGGATCGCGTCGCCGCCGGTCAAGTGGCCCTGCTTCTACGGCATTGACTTCGCCACCCGCGACGAGCTGATCGCGGGCCGCTCCTCGGTCGAGGAGATCCGTGCGGCCATCGGTTCGGATTCGCTCGGTTACGTGTCACTTGACGGGCTAGTCGCGGCAACGGAGCAACCACCGGGATCGGTATGCCGTGCGTGCTTCAACGGTCATTACCCGGTGGAGGTTCCGGAGGGTGAACGAGGCAAGGGCGTCCTGGAAGCGGTGACGAGGTAGGGCGGCACGGCAATGTCAGCACCGGCCGTCAGCCCGCGCCTCCGTGCCGCGGGCAATACGACCGGTGCCACTTGCTGCTCGCTAGCGCGTCATGCCCTAGCGCGAGTGCGACCAGTCGTCTTCGTCGTCGTCGTCCTCGTCACCGGCATCGTCGTCGAGAGAGTCCTCGCCGTCGTACTCGGCATACGGGTCGTCGTGGTCGGCGCTCTGCGCTTCCGTTCCGACGCCCAGCTCCTGCCGCAGCCGGTTAAGGTCCGTGCCGCCGCCGTTGTACTTGAGCTGGCGAGCAACCTTAACCTGCTTGGCCTTAGCTCGGCCGCGCCCCATTGGCTCGACCCCCTCGAACGTCAGGAGCCATGCGGCCCCACGATGCCTCTGTCGCTGACCTGTGTGGCACATCAGTGACACACACAGAACCGCCGTAGATCCCCCTCGGGGACCTCGGCGCTCGCCAGCTTCCGTACACGTATAACCGTACCCGGTTTGCGGCCCTGATGACTACGCCGTTTGGCTCTCGCTGTGTGCTCTCGCATCGCATTGCCCGCTCGCGCGGGCGGTCCGATGCCCCTGGATCGACCTATATCAAGGCTGGATGGCCTCACCTGCGGGGTTGACGGGCGGTGCCTGTCGCACGATCGTGGTTAAGAAAGAGAAGTGTGTGGTTATATCACGATTCAGTCATGGTAGATTACAGTCAGTGTCTAGGGGGCTACAGCGGCTGAGGCAACGCGCTCCGCCTAGAGGGCGCGGCTGAGCTGCACAGAAGCAGAACGCGCGGGGCAGTTTTTCCGAATCTGGCCCGATGCGACGATAAGTATCGCTAGAATCACTGACAGTGACGCCGCCAGCGGGGCAACGGGGCTTATCCATAGACAAGTTCTATGCAGATAGTTGTCGACTAGTCACCGCTGGTGATGGCAAGATGGACCCTGTGGGCCATATGGGGATATCAACGACAAGCTCCCTTCGGGCACCATGGCCACACAACAACAACACGAGGATCGCTACACCGATCCAGGAGGAGAGGCCGCACCAATGTCCGCACGCACTCCAGAGGCCGAGCCGCTACTGACCCCTGCTGAGGTCGCCACGATGTTCCGTGTCGACCCCAAGACGGTCACGCGGTGGGCGAAGGCCGGGAAGCTGACGTCGATCCGCACGCTGGGGGGGCACCGGCGCTACCGGGAGACCGAGGTTCGTGCTCTGCTCGCAGGCATACCGCAGCAGCGTTCTGAGTAACGTCCCGCCAAGAGAGCATGGCAAGGAGGACGGCAAACACGGCCGTTGCCCATGCTCATGGCGGAGCTCGTCCGGCAGGTTGGGGGGACGGTCCCAGCGCGGGCGAGGGCAGTTCGCGCGAGTGATCTTGACGGGGTGTGGTCTAGACGCTGGCGCAGGCGGCACTCGCCGCGCTGGGACCAGTCCGGAGTAAGCGCCGGCACATAACTTCTTAGGGGGATCGCACGATGCGTGATCCAGAGCTGGTCGTACGCGCACAACGCGCGGCCGCGCGCCTGGAATCGGCCTGGGAGCGTTGGAGAGCACTCCAGGGCCTGGGGGAGACGCCGGCCCAGCCGGTCGTCGGATATGTGGGTTACGCGCTCAAGGAACCATGGGGCCAGCCGCGTGCTGTCATCGGGTTCAGTGCCGAGGAAGCGGAGCGGCTCGCTGAGCTCCTTGAGCGCGACGGCACCGACCACGGAGCTGCGGACCGGGGC
>JAWWPV010000268.1:0-7828 GCA_033854775.1 Trebonia sp. | reverse complement strand
CACCACCGTCGGGTTGTCGTAGAACGTGAAGGCCGACTGGGCACCGCCACTGGGCTCCACCGCGAAGGAGGTCCACTCGTCCGGGTCAGGGATGTCCATGGTCCACTGGGCGTAGGCCACGTCGAACGAATCGGCCAGAAGTGACGCGTGCTGCGCAGTCGGATCCAGCTCCTGGATGTTCAGCGTGATGCCCAGCTGCTTCAGCTCGGATTGCACGATCTGCGCCGCCGCCGACTCGTTTGCGTTACCGGAAGCGATCTGCAGGGTCGTGCTGAACCCATGGGGAACCGACGATTCCGCCAGGGCCTTCTTGGCGGCCGTCAGGTTGTACGTCTCGCCGCCCGCGGCGGCGTAGTACGGCAAGCCCGGCATGAAGAGCGAGTTGCCCGCCTTTCCGTTGCCGAACAGCACGGCGTTTACCAGCGCGGTGCGGTCGATCGCGTCCGAGATCGCCTGCCGCACGTGCACGTCGTTGAACGGCGCCTTCTTCTCGTTGAAGGTCAGGTAGTCGATCTCAGTGGACGGGAATGCCGTTGCCACGACGCCCGGCGTGCTCTTCAGCGTCGAGAAGGTCGACCAGTCCGGGAAGGTGTCGATGTCGGCCTGGTTGCCCTGAAGCTGCAGCTGACGGGTGCTCGCGTCCGGGACGACGTCGAACTGGACGCTGTTCAGGTACGGCTTGCCTGGCTGCCAGTAATGCGGGTTCTTGACCAGTTTGATGTACTGGCCCTTCTTCCACACGTCCCACTCGAACGGCCCGGTGCCGATGGGGTGGGTGTAGAAGGCGGTCGCGGTTTCCCCGCCGTAGTTGTTCGGGATGATCCCGTTGCTGAACAGCGACAGGTCAGCGAGGATCGGCGCCCACGCGTACTTGAGGTCGAGCTGCACCGTCGACGGGTTGACGGCGACGACCTGCTTGATCGCCGAGTTGATGTAGCCCCAGCCGGTCGTCCCGGTCGCGGTGGCCTGGTCGATCGAGAACTTGACATCGGCTGCGGTCATCGGCTGCCCGTTGGAGAACTTGACGCCGCTGCGCAGCTTGATGGTGTAGGTCAGCTTGTTGGCCGACACGGTGTAGCCGGTGGCCAGCCAGGGCTTGACTGTCTTCCCGTCATTGCTGACGGTGAACAGCGGCTCCATGATCTGCTCCATGACGTAAATCGAGCTGTTGTCGAACGTCGTGGTCTTGTTCATGGAAACGGCGTCGTTGGAGCGGTCGATCACGAGGTTGCCCCCGTCGACCGGCTTTGACGAGCCGCTTGCAGCGGGACCGGAACCGGAACCGGCTCCGACGCCGGTGCCGCAGCCCGCGAGGATCAGCGGGACCGCCGCAAGAGCCGCGGCGGCCGAGAGGCGAACTTTACTCTTCAAATCTCGTTCCTCGGTTGTCGTGAGCGCCGTGGCACTCGACCAGCGGGGAGGGGCAGGCGCAGCAGCGCTGCGGCGCGATTTCCCGAATCCTAGCCCGCTCGTACCAAACGTTACAATAGATCATGATTTATTCGTTTATGTTACATTTGGTAGCTCACGTGGCCGGCCTACTCGGTCGCCTTCGCGGGAAGGGCAAGCCCGAGCAGGAGCCCGTCGGCGCCGACAGCCGGACTCGACGTGATGAAGAGCGGGACTCCGGGGGCGGGCGCGGTAATTCGTGTCGGCGTGCCGCCGATGATCGGCGAGACCGTGCCCAGGAGGTCCCCCGCGGCGACGGAAGTGCCGGTCTCCACCGCGGGCTGCCACCATCCGGCGTCGGTCGTTCTCATCCAGATCCATCCGTCGTGCTCGGCCGGGCGGTCGAACACGACGGCCTCGCCGGGAAGCAGTCGCAGATGACGCAGGACGTTCCGCAGCCCGCGAAGGTGCCGGTCGACGGCGTCCCTGGCAAGGAGGCCGCACTCTCCCGACTCGGCGGTGAATGACGGGATGCCGAAATCGGCCGCGGCCGCCGAGGTACTGCCCGCAACGGTCCGACCGTCAGATGATTGCCGCACCATGTGCCCGAGGCCGTAGGTCAGCGCGAGATCGCGGGCCTGCTGCTCGACGGGCGACGCGTCGTAGAAGACGAAGGGCTCAAGCGCTTCCGGCAAGTCCCCGGCGTGCAGGTCGATCAGGTAGTCGGAGCCCTTGACGAGCCTTTCCGTGACCGCGGCGGCGATCCGTTCGGCCGCGCTGCCGCCCGCATCGCCGGGAAAGCTGCGATTGAGGTTCTTCCCGTCGAGCGGGACGACGAACGGCGTGCGCGCCCAGAACGCCGGCAGGTTGATGAGCGGCGCAACGGTAACAGTGCCTGAGAGTTCAGCCGGCCGGAGCTCCGCCAGCAGCTCGCGCGCGGCG
The DNA here is from genome assembly GCA_033854775.1 of Trebonia sp. Taxonomy (GTDB): domain Bacteria; phylum Actinomycetota; class Actinomycetes; order Streptosporangiales; family Streptosporangiaceae; genus Trebonia. The sequence goes on along the minus strand of JAWWPV010000268.1, from coordinate 5,497 downwards.
GCGATTGACGCGTATTCGGTCCCGTGCACGCCGGCGATCACCGTCAGGTGCGGTCCGTCGCCCGCTTCTCCGACGACGTTGACGTACGGAATGCCCAGCGCACCGTCATCGCCGAGGTCGACCCGCACTTCGCTTGTCTCGATCATCCTGTCTCCTGCCACCACCCGGCCGTTGCTGTAGTTCGTTACTATATTGGCGGATTAACGAGAAACTGTACCGAATGTTACAGATAGAGCGGTCGCCGGCGCGGCCGAAGGGCGACCTCCCGGCCGCCGCACGGCTGGTGGCAATGTGTTGCGAGCTGCCGTCAGTCCGGCGGGGCGGGCGTTTCTCCCGTGCCTCGGGTTCCAGCGGACGCTGCGGCAGTCACTACCATCCGTTCGGAAAAATCCAAGACATCAGCCCGAACGGATGCGCGGTTCCCTGTAACCCCAGCCGCCTCCCTGGTAGCGGGCGGGCAGGATCGATGTACCGGGAGCACTCTGAATCGCCGAATCGGCTGACTGCAAACGTTCTCAGAAGGCGATGTGCGGGCAAGCTCGCATCGATACTCTTAAACCGGGTCCTGCCGCGCTTGCGCCCTGTCTGTGCGACGTGATCCGAGGCCTGCAAAGGGCGCGGAAGCAGAGGGATCTGCGAAGGGATGCCGACCATGGCGAGGCAGCCTGCGGGTGGGTTCGCGGAATTGCTGCAACGGCTGCGGGTCAGGGCGGAAATGACCCAGGAGCAGCTGGCCGATTCCGCGGAAGTAAGTCCGCGGACGGTCAGTGACCTGGAGCGCGGTATCAACAGGACCGCCCGCAAGGACACTGCCGGGCTGCTGGCCGATGGCATGGGCCTGACCGGGGACGAGCGGGAGCAGTTCCTGGCGGCGGCCCGCGGGCAGCCAACCCCGGCCGAACGGGCAGCCCGGGCTAGGGCGGCGGCAGCGGCGTTCGCGGCGCCGGGCGTTGCGCCGGCCGGGGCAGGCCGAGGCGATGACGACTCGGGTGCCTCGAACCTAGGGTGGCTCGACTCCGCGGTCAGCAAGAACTTCGTGGGCCGCCAGCAGGAGTCCGGCTTCCTGCGGGAGGCGTGGTCGCGGGCGACGGCGGGCCACCGCGTCCTGGCCCTCGTCGGCGGGGAGCCGGGAATCGGGAAGACAGCGCTCACGGGCGAGCTGGCGCGGCTGGTGCATGCCGAGGGGGGCCTGGTGCTGTACGGGCGCTGGGACGAGCATGTCCTTGCCCCGTACCAGGCGTTCCGTGAGGCGCTGGCTGACTACGCGCGGGCCTGCCCGGAGCCACTGCTGCGCCAGGACCTGGACGGCCTGGCCGGGGAAATCGCCCGCGTGTGCCCGGAGCCCGCGCAACGGATCGGGGCCTCCGTCGCTGAGCCCCTGGCCGCGGCCGAGGCCGAGCGCTTCCGGGTCTTCGAGGCGCTCGACACGTGGATCGCGCGGATGGCGGTCCGGCATCCCGTGCTGCTGGTGCTCGATGACCTGCAATGGGCGGACCTGCCGTCTGTCCTGCTGCTCTCGCACCTGATGCAGGCCAGGCGGTCCACCCCGCTGCTCGCGGTGGCGATGTACCGCGACATTGAACCGGAGCGGAGCGAGTTGTCGGCCGTCCTGCACTCCCTCGCGCGCGACGTCGATTGCCGGCGCCTCACGCTGCGGGGGCTTGAGCGCGATGCCGTCACCGCGCTGCTTGAGGCCGCGGTTGGCCGGGCGTTCGGGGAACGCGAGTCGTTGATGGCACGGGAACTTGAGCGGGACACCGCGGGCAACCCCTTCTTCCTCCTGGAGATGGCGAGGCACCTGTCGGACCTTGGCGCGTTCGACCGGGAAGGAGCCCGGCTGGGTGAGACATCGGCGGAGATTCCGGAATCCGTACGCGACATGGTGCGGTGGCGGCTGCGACGGGTGTCGGACGAGTGCGCCGAGGTACTTGAGATCGCATCGGTGATCGGAGAGCGGTTCGACGCGGCCCTGGTGGCGTCGGCCGCGTCGCGGGGGGACGCCGCGACCGTCGACCTGCTTGACGAGGCGGCGCGCGCTGGCCTGATCGCGGAAATCGACGACGAGCCGGACTGCTGGCGGTTCTCCCACGCACTGATAAGGCGGGTGACCGCGGAAAGGCTGAGCAGGGGCCGCCGGGCCAGGCTGCACCAGCGGATCGGCGAAACGCTGGAATCGCGTTTCGGTGTCTCGCCGGCCGAGCTCGCGCACCACTTCGGCGTGGCCGCGAGCATCGGCTCTTCGGAAAAAGCGGTCAGGTACGAGCGCCTGGCCGGCGACCGCGCGCTGGAAGAGGTGGCGGCCGAGGTCGCGGTGCGCCACCTGCGGAAGGCGCTCCTGCTGCTCGACCGCTTCGGGCCGCGGGACCAGGCGCTGCGGTGCGAGCTGCTCCTTGAGCTGGCGGGGGCGCATGACCGGGCCGGGGAGTACGCATCCCGCGACGAGCGGTTCGCCGAGGCGGCGGACGCCGCCCGCGGGCTCGGGAACGACGAGCTGTTCTTTCAGGCGGCGCTCGGGTACGGCGGCATCCTCCCCGCGACCGTCAGCCCGGACCAGCGGGCGGAAACGCTTCTTGAGGAGGCACTCGGGCGGCCGGGCGAGCGGGACAGCGCCGCGCGGGCCACGCTCCTGGCCCGGCTAGCCCACTGGCTGCATAACGCGCGTCCTTACCCGGAGCGGCTGGAGCTCAGCGACCGGTCGCTGGCCATGGCCCGTGGCACCGGAGACCGGCGGACGCTCGCCACCGCCCTGATGCACCGGAGCTGGGCGCTCGACGGGCCGGACGACGTTGACGACGCCCTGGCGGTGGCCGGCGAGATCCTCGGCATCGGGGCCGAGCTCAGGAACCCTGAGCTGAGGCTCGAGGGGCTGCGGATCCGGGTGACCGCGCAGTTCGAGCAGGGAGAGCACCCCGCCGCCGTCCAGACGGCACTCGCCATGAAGGAGCTGGCCGAGGAGGTACGGCACCCGGAGTTCATCCGCCTGGCCGCGATGTGGGACATCACCCTCGCCAACCTGGAGGGAAGGTTCGCGGACGCCAAGGAGCTAGCCGGCGAGCTTAGCCACCGCCTGGCGCGGATCGGCCACTCGCAGGCCCAGATCATCCCCGTGGCGCAGACGTTCCCGTGGTGGGTGCTGCGGGGAAGCTCAGCCAAGTACGTACCGACGCTGGAGGAACTGTCGGCGTACGAGCCCGCGAACATCGCATGGCCTGCCATCACGGCGTGGTGCGTGGCCGAGACCGGAGCCCTGGACCAGGCGGCCGCCCTGCTCCACCGGACGGGGCCCGCCGCGGCGGCCACGGCGGACAAGAACTACCAGTGGTGGGCCGTGATAGCGGGCTTCTCAGGCACGGTCAACCTGGTGGGAGACCAGAAGTGGGCCGAAGTCCTCTACGATCTCGCCGCTCCGTATGCCGGGCACAACTGCACGCTGGGAGTGGCTACCTTCCTCGGCGCCGCCGACCACTGGCTCGGGGTACTCGCCGGGGTAGCCGGCCGCTACACCGAGGCCACCCGGCACCTGGAGGCCGCGCTGCGCAGGCACCAGGACATGGGATCGCGGCCGTTCACCGCCCTCACCCAGGAAGCCTACGGCCGGGTGCTGACCATGCGCGGAGGGACGGCGGACGTCGAACGCGCACGCAGCCTCGCGGCATCCGCGATGCGTACCGCCGAGGAACTCGGGCTGACCGCTATCACGGACAGGCCTCCCCTGCGAGGCTGACGACGTCCGGCCGCGCTACTGCCGCTACGGGCGCGCTACGGCCGGGCTACGGCCCCTCGAGGAACTCCGCGATCAACGGATACACGTCCAGCGCGGCCCTGGCGCCGACAATTGCGTCGAGGTGGGCATACCCGGGGAGTTCCTTCCGCTGATAGTCGCCCCGCGGGTTCTGCGACCGAAGCCATCGCCAGGTTCGGAACGTGCCGACTGGATGGAAGATGTAGTTGCTCATGCCCTGGAGCAGCAAGAGCCTCGTGCCGGCCATGCGCTCCGGGTGATCGAAGTAGTCCATCCCGCCGCTGTGGGTGACCGCATGGCCCTTGCGCAGCATGAGTGACAGGTGCTCCATCGTCTCGATGTTCCCGAACCCGAACATGTCGTTGATCGCGAGGTGGGTCGCCTCGTTCAGCTGCGCGTGCCGGTGGGTGCACCCGTAGACCGCGTTGATCCACCGGCATACCGCCTGGCCGCACCGTTCCTCCGCGGGCATCGGGAGGGCGCGGAGGGCGATGTCCAGCATCTCGCCCCGAGTCGACGGAAGGGTGTCCGGCGCCACGCCCCCGATCCCCAGGCTGCCGAGGACATCCGCGGTGTGGATCTGGGCCTTCACCATGTTGAACACCGAACTGGCCGGGTGGAGGGGAAACTGCGCGCAGACCGCGGTGCGGACCCCCTGCAACCCGCCGAGGATCGCCATCTGCAGCGAGACCGAGCCCACGCAATGGCCGAACGCCTGAAGATCCTCCCTGCCGGTTTCTTCCAGGACCTTCTTGACGGCGATCGGCCAGTCGTCGCGTGCGATGTCGTCGATCGTGAACTCGGTTCCCGACGAGGGCAAGTCGATACCCGCCCGGTAATCGAACAGCCAGATGTCGTAGCCACATGCGGCCAGGAACTCCGTGAGGTTCTCCTCGATAGTTGGCGCGAGGAACGAGTGGGACGACATGCCGAACCCCGTGGCCAGCATGACGGGGCCCTTGTCGCCGGCCCGGTACCTCGTCAGGCGCAAGAAGGCGTCGCCGCCGAGCGTGTCGCCGGCGTGCCACCGGCGGAGGCCGTCGCACCACCAGATTCCGTCCGGCGCTTTGGGTTCCCGCACCGGAGGCGCCTTTCTCGGCGCGCTCGGGAAGGCAGCGGGCTCATCGAGGACACCGCCGTAGATATGCACCATCTCGTGGGCGAACAGTTCCAGGAACGCCCGGCGGTACTCGCGCTGCTTCCGGTCCGGGACACCTGCGACCTTGATGCTCCAGACCAGTTGCGTGAAGTCGGCCGGCTTCAGGTGCAGGATCCCCGTGCCCGGTTCCGATCCGTCCGCCTCCTCGCGAATGCTCGTGTAGAGCGTTGTCATCTCGGACCAGGCGTGACGAGCGCCCTGCGTGCGGATCTCCTTGTGGCCTTGGAAGAGGTACCGTCTTCCCTCCTCCGACAGCAGGGACATCTGGTAGCGCATCTGCCAGGTCTCTACCTGCGACGGATCGGGATCGAGGAGCGTAAAACGGCCTTCTGTGACGGTCAGGAGGTGCGCTGACAGTTCTGGCGCGAATACCGTTCCGGTGACCCTGGCCTCGCGTTTCGGGTCGTCAAGCACCGCTTGGATGTCGTCGTACTCGATCGTGAGCTGGAGTTCCACGCGCGCGCCGTCGTCGCGGCCATCCTCGTAGCCTTCGGTGAAACCGTCATGCACGCTCATCGAGACAAAGCCGGTCAGCCGCTCGCTGAAGGCAAGGCTGGCCCTCGGGGCCGCCTCCTCCGCAGGCGGCGGAGCCGATG
>JAWWPV010000267.1:0-4049 GCA_033854775.1 Trebonia sp. | reverse complement strand
CGGCGGGCTGTCGGCGCGGCGGGTATTCGCCGACGGCCTTGGCCCGGACGGCATCTGCCTGGACGCCGAAGGCGCGGTCTGGGTCCAGACGGGCGGGTTCTCGGTCGCCCGCGTCGCCCAGGGCGGCAAGGTCCTGCAACACGTCGAACTGCAGGAGAAGCGCGCGCCCTTCGCGCTGACGCTCGGCGGCCCGGACCGACGGACCCTGTTCATCTGCACCGCCGAGTGGCACCTGGCCGACGACCACGTCGCCAACCTCGAACGACTGACCACCGGGCCGCGCACCGGGGAAATCCTCGCCCTCCCGGTCGAGGTGCCCGGCGCCGGCAGGCCATGACGCGACGCCACATGGAACGTAAACCGTTACTAGTCAGTCTGGCCATTGTTGGCCGGTGCCGGGGTAACGGTTGCCCTACAACGGAGTTCTTGCGTCCCACCGCGCCCCACAGGGCCGACTTGCGCGTGTCGAACGTGCCGGGTTCCGGCCGCCACTCCTCGACCGGCACAAGACCGGGCTCCATGAGGTCAGTGCCCGCGAAGAACCGCGCTACCTGCTCACGGCTGCGGGGTGTGTACTGCTGCTGTACCATCCGGTCCACGACGCTCCTGAAGCTGTCTTTCGTCTGTTGGTCGAAGAGATCCGACGCTGAATGCGAAAGGGCAAGGTAGCTGCCGGGCGGGACGGCGTCCATGACCGCGGCCACGATCGCGTGCGGGTCGTCGGCGTCCGGTATCGCGTGCAGGATCGCGACCAGCGTGACCGCCACCGGCTGGGTGAAGTCAAGCAACTGCCCGGCCTGGGACAGGATCGCGGGAGTGTCGCGCAGGTCGGCGTCGATGTATTCGGTGGCGCCCGCCTCGTGGCTGTTCAGCAGCGCGCGGGCATGAGCGAGCACGATCGGGTCGTAGTCCACGTAGACGACGCGGGCCTCAGGCGCGATGGCTTGGGCGACCTCGTGGGTGTTGCCGGCCGTCGGGATGCCGGTGCCGATGTCGAGGAACTGCCGCATCCCCGCCTGCCCGGCGAGGTAGCGGACCACGCGCCCGAGGAACGCCCTGTTGGCTCGCATGGAGAAGGCCATGTCCGGCCACGCCTTGAGCCCTGCCTCGACCGCCGCCCGGTCGGCGGCGTAGTTGTCCTTGCCGCCGAGCACGTAGTTGTACATCCGCGCCTGGTGCGCCACGCTGATGTCGAACGGCAGCGAATCCGCCCTGCCGTCGCCCGCTCCCGCTGCCTTCTCGCTGGTCATTTCCCGGTGCCTTTCATGTCTCGCTGGCAACCTGCTCGATAAACCGCGTCGTGTCCGCCGGCGTCAGCGCCTCGCCGCTGAGCTGGTCCATCACCGCCAGGTAGTGCTCGATATCCGGGCGCTGATCCAGGTAGACGGCACTGGTGAGCTGCTCGACGTAGACCACGTCCGGCAGGTCCCGCTCCTCGAAGCGCAGGACGCTGAACGACCCGCTCGCGCCGGCGTGACCACCACGGGCGAACGGGACGACCTGGACGGTCACCCGCGGCAGCCTGGCCACCTCAATGAGGCGCCGGAGCTGGGCGCGCATCACCGCGGCGCCGCCAACCGGCCGCCGCAGCACCGCCTCGTCCATGACCGACCAGATCCTCGGCGGACTCGCCCTGGCGAGCAGGTCCTGGCGCCTGGCGCGCAGCCCGACCCGGCGCTCGACCTCCACCGCGGGCGCGGCCTGATGACCCAGCCGGGTGACGGCCCTGGCGTAGTCCCCGGTCTGGAACAGGCCGCACACGAACTGGGCCTCGAAGCTCCGGATGGCGGAGGACGCGGACTCCAGCCCGAGGTAGTCCTCGAACCAGTCAGGCAGCACGTCGCCGTACTCAGCCCACCAGTCCGGCTGACTGGACTGCCTGGCCAGGTACAGGAACCGCGATCGCTCTTGCTCGTCGGTCACGCCATACAGGATGAGCAGGTCAATGACGTCACGCGCCTTCAACCCGACCTGGCCGGTCTCCATCCGGCTGATCTTGGACCGGGACGCCCGGATCTCATAGCCAGCCTGATCAGGCGTGATGCCCGCTGCCTCGCGAAGGCGACGCAACTGGGCACCCAGCAGCATGCGCAAGACAAACCCGGTAGCAGGCAGGTCATCCGTCCCGGGAGCTGGCAGCTTGCCGCCCGGCACCTCAGTATTCATCACTGCTCCGACGCCGATTGACCTGTCCTCCGCGAGCTCGCCGACGGGCCAGGCAGCCACGGCGCCGCGCCGCATCCCCCATTCCCGCATCATACGCATATCGGAACTGCGTGCACATTCACACCGGATTGACTGGCCAACGGCGTGCCGCCAATTCGCTGCTACGCCAGGTCGCCGAATTCGGCGGCCTTCCCGGCCGGCCTTCTCCCCACCCGGCATCGCCGTAACCTCGGCACGGGAGCCAGTCGGGCTGCTGGTCTTACCCTTTCGCCAGGCCCCTCCAATTGGCCGACGGCCACTCCGTTTCGGCCAACATCGAACCATTCATCTTCAGGCGACATACGCGACGCTGTCAGTACCGCGCCGCCGACGGTGCTCGCGATCGCCTGGCGTGCCTTGTCGTGTGTGGCCTTGCCAGTGGTGCTCAACCGGAGTTCCTCGGCTGGCGCAGGGGTGCCTCAGCTTACGATGGTCTCGTGAGCAGCAGTCTGGCGAGAGCCACCTTCACCCGGATGCAGGATGGCAGTGCTGAGGAGTACGCACTCATCCACGCGCGCGAGGCAGCCTACAACCGCACCCTGCACCTACGGGTGCTGGACGCGGTGCGGGCGCTGGGGGCGGCGGAGCCGGACCCCGGGTACGCGGTCAGCCGGCTCGCGCACAGCCTGCAGTCCGCGACCCGGGCGGAGCGGGACGGCCGGCCCGCCGACTACGTGGTGGCCGCATTGATCCACGACATCGGCGACGGCCTGGCCCCGTACTCTCACGGCAGCTACGCGGCGGCGGTGCTGCGCCCGTTCGTCTCGGAAGAGCTGTGCTGGATCGTCTCCCACCACCCGCTGTTCCAGATGCATTACTACGGCGCCAAGACCGGGGACGACGTAAACGCCAGGCAGGCATACGGGGGGCACCCGTGGTTCGACGCCACGGTCGAGTTCTGCGAGCGCTATGACGAGAACTGCTTCGACCCCGACTACGACTGGCTGCCCCTGGAGCACTTCGCCCCGGCGGTCGAGGAAGTCTTCTCCCGCGAGCCGACCTACCGCTAGCCCGGATTCCCGACGACCGGCTGCGGCTGATCTTTACCTGCCGTCATCCCACCCGGCCGAGTTGGAACTCTGGCGCGCCTCCGTGGACCGCCGCCCCGTGCCACCACGGCCGGCAGCAGGAGGGGGCGGCGGTCCACAGTCCCCCTGCGGAGCGTGCCGGCGCTGGGACGCCGGCACGGCATGGCCTAAGGGACCAGCCCGAACACGGCCGATGTCCATTCGTACTGCGCTAGCAGCACGTCGCGCAGGAGGCCAACGATGAGGTCGTCGGCGGACGGCTCGTCGATGATCTCGATATCCGCCGAGGTGCCCGCGGCGGGGATCCGGCCGGCCAGGGCGTTCCCCGCGCGGTCCACGGCCAGAGCGACCATGGAAAACGCGGCACGGGCGGGATCGTGCCAGACCATCGCGATCGAGTCGAACCGCAATACGCGCTGGAGGGTGCGGATCCGCTCGCTGTAGGCGGAGATATCGGGGATCGGCTGATTCCGTAGCGCCCGCGCCCCGGCCTTCAGGAACAGGGCGAGGTCCTCACCGCACTCCTGCCAGCCCTCGCTCAGGTCGCCGAAGGGCACCTCCGCCGCCATAGGAAATGGCGGATTGGGCAAAGTGTTCTGTCCGAGGTGCAGCTGTGGCACCGGTAGTGCGGTGCCCGTGTATTCGGCGAGGACACTGTGCGCGAGCCTGCCGAGGAGTCCGAATCCGTGGTCGTGAACGCCGGCCAGCGGGCGAATATGATCTTTGTTCGCCATATTCCTATTGTGTCATGAAATTGTATCGACGTCACTAAATTGGCAAATATCTTCTAACTCAGGGTTAACTTGCATAACTTAG
>JAWWPV010000266.1:0-2695 GCA_033854775.1 Trebonia sp. | reverse complement strand
GTGCCCATCCAGGACGAGTTGGGCGAGATGTTCCACGACCCGCGTCGCTACTACCTGGAAAACGGCGCCGAGTCTCCGCTCATCACCGACGCGAGGCGGCGGGCGCGAGAGCTGTCGGCGCAGGCCGGCTACTACACGATGTTCTGCCCGAAGGAATTCGGCGGTGCGGATCTGGGCCTGAAATCCTGGTTCCTGTGCTGGGAATCGCTGTTCCACCGGTACGGCGCGCCCGTGCACCAGTTCGCGTACTTCATCCTGTCGCACTTCACGAGCGGCCCGCATGAGGTGTGGCAGTACGCATCCGACTCGCTGAAGGAAGAGGTGATACCCGACCTTTCGGCCGGGAAGCTGCAGGGCTGCTTCGGCCTTAGCGAGCCCGACGCCGGCTCCGACTCCTTCGCCATGAGCACGACGGCGGTTCGAGCCGGGGACGACTGGGTCATCAACGGCATCAAGCAGTGGATCAGCTGGTCACCGAGCGCGGACTTCGTGATGGTCTATGCCGTCACCAATCGCGACCTGCTGCGCGCCCGAAAGGGCGGCATCACCTGCTTCTACGTCCCGGCGACGACGCCTGGTTTCAAGGTTGACTCGGTGATCAAGCTCTTCGGCCGCATCGGCGGCGAGGAGGGAATCTTGTCCTTCCAGGATGTCCGCGTGCCCGACCGCTACCGGGTCGGTGACGTCGATCAGGGCTTCAAGCTGGCCATGCTCGGAACCCGGCACGGCCGCCTGGCCAACGCAGGGCGCACGCTCGGGCTGGCCCGGTGGGCGCTCGAGAAGGCGGTCGACTACTCGAAGATCCGCCGCACGTTCGGCGCAACGCTCGCCGAGCACCAGACGGTCCAGAACTACCTGGCCGAGTCCGCGACCGATCTCTACGCCGGCCGGGCCATGGCGCTGGACTGTGCCGAACGCATCGACAACGGGGCGGACGGCCGAGCGGAGGTGTCGATGGTGAAGGTCTTCACGACGCAGGCCGCGTTCAAGGTCATCGACCGGGCCATGCAGATCCATGGCGGCATGGGGATGGCCAACGAGACCCATCTGACCGACGCGTGGATGAACACCCGGATGACCCGCGTGGCCGAGGGCGCGAACGAGATCCAGATCCGCATGGTTGCCGCCCAGTTGCTGGCCGGCCGGATCGACCTCGGTTTCCTGTAGTCCGCGAACGGCGGCTCCACGCCCGCAGCACGGCACGCACGCACCGGAAATGACGACTCGGAGGTTCGGGCAGATGTCCCTGGACGAGGAGGACTGGAGGCACGGCCGGATCACCGATGAGGCGCTCAAGGACATGCGGGCGCAGATCGGCGTACGGCAGCCCATCTCCGCCCCGTGGTCACGTGACGTGAACGCCGATGCCGTATGGCACTTCGCCCTAGGGGTGGGGGATGACAATCCGCTCTGGTGGGATCGCGCGTACGCGGAGAAGTCGTCGGCCGGCCGGATGTACGCGCCGCCGGCATTCTTGTACGTCGCGACGCACGAGTTCCCGCCGCCGGGCGCCGAGCTGAGGGTCGGTGACGCCGAATGGCTGCCGGGTGTCATGGGGCTGTGGGCCGGCGATCGGTGGAAGTGGCACTCTAGGGTCTGGGTGGGCGATGAGATCCACGCCCACCGGGAACTGGTCGAGGTGCGCGAGCGCCAGGGGGGCGCATTCGGGGAGCGGTCGGTCGTCCAGACCGAGCGGATGACCTTCGATGACCCCGGCGGCCGAGCAGTCGCCGAGCTCTACCGGACGGTGCTGCGGTTTGAGAGAAGCTCGGGCCGTGACCGCAACAAGTATCTCGGCCTGCCCGAGGCCACCTACACTGCGGCGCAGCGCGAGGAGATCATCGCGCAGTACGCCCGCGAGGCCGATGCGCGCCGCGGTGCCGAGCCGCGCTTCTGGGAGGACGTCCAGGTCGGCGACTCGATCTTGCCGCTGGTTAAGGGCCCGCTCACGCTGACCAACCTGATCGGATGGCTGCTGGGCTGGGGCTCGCCGCAGTGCCCGACGAACAGGATGCTCTACGGCTGGCTGGATCAGCACCCTGCGGCCCGCATCCGCGACCCCATTACCGGGCTCGACCACACCCTTGAGGTCGCGCACTGGGACGAGTACTTCGCGCGCGAATCCGGCATGGCCCGGGGCTACGACTTCGGCGCCCAGCGCATCTCCTGGCTCGCCCACGTCGTGACCGATTGGTGCGGTGACGACGGTGAGCTGCTTGAGCTGGATGCGCGGTTGCGCGGGCCGAACTTTCTCGGTGACACGACGTGGTTCACCGGTCGGGTCACCGGCAAGACGAGAACCGGGGGTGATGCCGTGGCTGCCCTGGCCATCGTGGGAACCAACCAGCGCGGTGAGGTCACGACCACCGCGACCGCGGCCGTGAAGCTATCGACACGGAGCGTGTGACGTGGATTTTACCTGGACTCCCGAGGAGCAAGCGCTTCGCGCGCAGCTCCGCGAGTACGTCGGGGAGAATCTCCTGCCGGGCTGGAGCCAGCTCGACCGCGATGTTCCCACACCGGACAAGGTCGACGCCGCGATCCGCTTCTGCGAGGGGCTGGCCGAGCGCGGACTGCTGACACCGGCGTGGCCGGTCGAGTACGGCGGGCGTGCGGCCTCACTCTGGGAACAGACGGTCATCAGCGAGGAGTTGTGGGGTGTAGGCGAACCTCGCGGTCCTCAGTACATGAATGC
>JAWWPV010000265.1:0-3504 GCA_033854775.1 Trebonia sp. | reverse complement strand
TGTCGAAGAGGCTGTCGACGGCCTCCTGGAGCATCCGCTTCTCGTTGTTCACGATGATCTCGGGCGCGCCGAGGTCAAGGAGCCTCTTGAGGCGGTTGTTCCGGTTGATGACCCGTCGGTACAGGTCATTGAGGTCACTCGTGGCGAACCGGCCACCGTCGAGCTGGACCATCGGCCGCAGGTCCGGCGGGATCACCGGGATGCAGTCGAGGACCATGCCCATCGGCGAGTTGCGCGTGTTCAGGAACGCGGAGACGACCTTGAGCCGCTTGAGGGCGCGGGCCTTCTTCTGGCCCTTGCCGGTGCGGATGATCTCGCGCAGGTCGTTGGCCTCGGCGTCGAGGTCGAAGGTCGCCAGCCGGTCCTGGATGGCCTGGGCGCCCATGCCGCCGCGGAAGTACCGGCCGAACCGGTCCCGCATCTCGCGGTAAAGGAGCTCGTCGCCCTCCAGGTCCTGGACCTTGAGGCCCTTGAACCTCGACCAGACCTCGTCGATCCGGTCGATCTCCTTGGCGGAGCGGTCGCGGATCTGCTTCATCTCGCGGTCGGCCGACTCGCGCACCTTGCGGCGCGCGTCGCCCTTGGCGCCCTGCGCCTCAAGCTCGGCCAGGTCAGCCTCGAGCTTCTTCTGCCGGGTCTCGATGTCGTTGTCCCGGCGCTGCTCAAGCTGGGTCCGCTCGACCGTGATCCGCGCCTCGAGGCTCGGCAGGTCACGCTGCCTGGCCTCGTCGTCCACGTAGGTGATCATGTAGGCCGCGAAGTAGATGACCTTCTCCAGGTCCTTCGGCGCCAGGTCGAGCAGGTAGCCAAGGCGGCTCGGCACACCCTTGAAGTACCAGATGTGCGTTACCGGCGCGGCCAGCTCGATGTGCCCCATCCGCTCACGCCGCACCTTGGCCCGAGTGACCTCGACGCCGCAGCGCTCGCAGATGATGCCCTTGAACCGGACGCGCTTGTACTTGCCGCAGTAGCACTCCCAGTCCCGGGTCGGACCGAAGATCTTCTCGCAGAAGAGCCCGTCCTTCTCTGGCTTGAGCGTGCGGTAGTTGATGGTTTCCGGCTTCTTCACCTCGCCGTGCGACCACTGCCTGATGTCCTCGGCCGTGGCCAGCCCGATGCGAAGGTCGTCGAAGAAGTTGACGTCTAGCACTGTGAAAGTTCCCCCTTCGTGGGTCAGACCTCTTCGACGCTGCTCGGCTCACGCCGGGACAGGTCGATGCCGAGTTCCTCCGCTGCGCGGAAGACGTCCTCGTCCGTATCGCGCATCTCGATGGCGGCGCCGTCGCTAGACAGCACCTCCACGTTGAGGCAGAGCGACTGCATCTCCTTGATGAGCACCTTGAAGGACTCGGGGATGCCTGGCTCGGGAACGTTCTCGCCCTTGACGATGGCCTCGTAGACCTTCACGCGGCCGAGCACGTCGTCGGACTTGATGGTGAGCAGCTCCTGGAGGGCGTAGGCGGCGCCGTAGGCCTCAAGGGCCCACACCTCCATCTCGCCGAACCGCTGGCCACCGAACTGCGCCTTACCACCGAGCGGCTGCTGGGTGATCATCGAGTACGGGCCGGTGGACCTGGCGTGGATCTTGTCGTCCACCAGGTGCAGCAGCTTGAGGATGTAGATGTAGCCGACGGACACCGCGTCCTTGAACGGCTCGCCGGTGCGGCCATCGAACAAGATGGTCTTCCCGCTTGAGCCGATCATCTGGTCGCCGTCCCTGTTCACCAGCGTGGAGCCGAGGAGGCCGGTGATCTCCTCCTCGTGCGCGCCGTCGAAGACCGGGGTCGCGACCTTGGTGTTCGGCTCGCTCGAGTCGGCGCCGATGGCGCGCAGGCGGTCCTTCCAGTCCTCGTCGTCGCCCTCGACCTGCCAGCCCGTCTTGGCCACCCAGCCGAGGTGGGTCTCCAAGACCTGGCCGACGTTCATTCGGCCGGGGACGCCGAGCGGGTTGAGCACGATGTCCACCGCGGTGCCATCGGCGAGGAACGGCATGTCCTCCACGGGCAGGATCTTGGAGATGACGCCCTTGTTGCCGTGGCGGCCGGCCAGCTTGTCGCCGTCGGTGATCTTCCGCTTCTGGGCCACGTAGACGCGGACCAGCTGGTTGACGCCGGGCGGAAGCTCGTCGCCGTCCTCGCGGGTGAACACGCGGACGCCGATGACCTTGCCCTCTTCGCCGTGCGGCACCTTGAGTGAGGTGTCACGGACCTCGCGGGCCTTCTCGCCGAAGATCGCCCGCAGCAGGCGCTCCTCCGGGGTGAGCTCGGTCTCGCCCTTGGGCGTGACCTTGCCGACCAGGATGTCGCCGTTGACGACCTCCGCGCCGATCCGGATGATGCCGCGCTCGTCGAGGTCGGCAAGCACTTCATCGGAGACGTTCGGGATGTCCCGCGTGATCTCCTCCGGGCCCAGCTTGGTGTCGCGGGCGTCGACCTCGTGCTCCTCGATGTGGATGGAGCTCAGGATGTCATCCTGGACGAGGCGCTGCGACAGGATGATCGCGTCCTCGTAGTTGTGGCCCTCCCACGGCATGAACGCGACGAGCAGGTTCTTGCCGAGCGCCATCTCGCCTGTGTCGGTGCAGGGACCGTCGGCGAGTACCTGACGCTCCTCGACCCGCTGCCCCTCCTCCACGACGGGCTTCTGGTTGAAGCAGGTGCCCTGGTTGGACCGGCGGAACTTCTGGATGTGATACGTCGTGCGGGTCCCGTCGTCGTTCATCACGGTGACGTAGTCCGCGCAGGACTCCTCCACCACGCCGGGCTTCTCCGCGAGGATCACGTCGCCCGCGTCGGTCGCGGCACGGTACTCCATGCCCGTGCCGACGAGCGGCGCCTCGGAGCGCAGCAGCGGCACGGACTGCCGCTGCATGTTGGACCCCATGAGCGCGCGGTTGGCGTCGTCGTGCTCAAGGAACGGGATCATGGCGGTAGCCACGGACACCATCTGCCGCGCGGACACGTCGATGTAGTCGACCTCGTCCGGCGGGATCTGGTCGACCTCGCCGCCCTTGCGCCTGACGAGCACCCGGTTCGTCGCGAAAGTGCCGTCGGCCTTGATGGGCGTGTTCGCCTGGGCAATGACGTGCCGGTCTTCCTCGTCCGCGGTGAGGTAGTCAATCTGGTCGGTGACCCGGCCATCGACGACCTTGCGGTACGGGGTCTCCACGAAACCGAACGGGTTCACCCGGGCGTAGCTCGCGAGCGAGCCGATGAGGCCGATGTTCGGGCCTTCCGGCGTCTCGATCGGGCACATCCGGCCGTAGTGGCTGGGGTGCACGTCGCGGACCTCGAACCCGGCCCGCTCGCGGGACAGGCCACCGGGGCCGAGCGCGGACAGGCGGCGCTTGTGCGTCAGTCCGGCCAGCGGGTTGGTCTGGTCCATGAACTGCGAGAGCTGGCTGGTGCCGAAGAACTCCTTGATCGACGCCACCACCGGGCGGATGTTGATCAGGGTCTGCGGCGTGATCGCCTCGACGTCCTGTGTCGTCATCCGCTCGCGGAC
>JAWWPV010000264.1:0-4715 GCA_033854775.1 Trebonia sp. | reverse complement strand
GTGCGGCGGACGCTCAGCGGGGCATCGTCCGCGCGCAGGTAATGCGGCGCGGGGCTGGTAACGCGGGTGGTGACGACGTCGCCCGGGCGCGGGCTCGTGCCACGCGGCGCGAAGTGCACCAGGCGGTTGTCGCGGGCGCGGCCGGACATGCGGTGCGTGGCGGCGTCCTTGCGCCCCTCCCCCTCGGCGACGAGGACCTCGACGACGGCGCCGTCCTGCCTCGCGTTCTCGTCGGTCGCGACCTGCTCGACGAGCGCGACGAGCCGGTCGTAACGCTCCTGCACGACCGGCTGGGGCACCTGGTCCGGCATGGTCGCGGCCGGCGTGCCCGCCCGGATCGAGTACTGGAAGGTGAACGCGGAGGAGAACCTGGCCTGGCTTACCAGGTCAAGCGTCTGGGCGAAGTCCTCCTCGGTCTCGCCGGGGAAGCCGACGATGATGTCCGTGGTGATCGCCGCGTGCGGGATGTGGGCCCGGACGTTGTCCAGGATCGCGAGGTAACGGTCGCGGCGGTAGGCGCGGCGCATCGCCTTGAGGATCTTGTCGGAGCCGGACTGCAACGGCATGTGCAGGCTCGGCATCACGGTGGGCGTGTCGCGCATCGCCTCGATCACGTCGTCGGTGAAGTCCCTCGGGTGCGGCGAGGTGAACCGGACCCGCTCAAGGCCCTCGACCTCGCCGCAGGCGCGCAGCAGCTTGCCGAACGCCAGGTTGTCGCCGAACTCGGCGCCGTAGGAGTTCACGTTCTGACCGAGCAGGGTGACCTCGATGACGCCGTCGGCCGTTAGTGCCTGGATCTCATCGAGGATGTCCCCGGGGCGGCGGTCGCGTTCCTTCCCCCGCAGCGACGGGACGATGCAGAAGGTGCAGGTGTTGTTGCACCCGACGGAGATCGACACCCACGCGGAGTACGCGGACTGGCGGCGGGCGGGCAGCAGGGACGGGAACGTGGTGAGGGTTTCCTCGAACTCGGCCTGCGCCTCCTGGCGCTCGCGAGCGCGGTCAAGCAGCTTCGGCAGGGCGCCGATGTTGTGCGTGCCGTAGACCACGTCGACCCAGGGGGCGCGGTCGGTGATCTTCTGCCGCTCCATCTGGGCCAGGCAGCCGCCGACGGCGATCTGCATGCCCTTGTTTGCCTTCTTGGTGGGGAGCAGCTGGCCCAGGTTGCCGTACAGCCGGTCGGCCGCGTTCTCGCGGACCGCGCAGGTGTTGAACACGACCAGGTCGGGCGTGCTGCCCGCTTGGGCGCGCTCGTAGCCGGCGTCCTCGAGCAGCCCCGCGACACGCTCGGAATCGTGCACGTTCATCTGGCACCCGTAGGTGCGGATCTCGTACGTCCGTCCTTCTCCCACCTGACCAGGATAGGGGTGCACGCGCACCGTCACGTCGTCTCGTGGTATTGGATGGGTCCATGACTCAGACAGCTGCCTATGGGACCTGGAAGTCGCCGATCAGCGCCGCGGACGTGGCCAGGGGCGCAGTGGGGGTCACGTACCCGTCCATCGCCGGCGGCGAGGTGTGGTGGCAGGAACGGCGGCCGGCCGAGGGAGGCCGGACGGCGATCATGGCCTCGGCGGGCGCGTCCGGCGAGCCGAGGGAGCTGCTGCCCGCCCCGTGGAACGCCAGGAACCGGGTGCACGAGTACGGCGGCAAGTCGTACCTGCCCGTCCCGTCGCTGTCCCTGGCGGGAGGCTTCGATCTCGTCTTCGCCAACTTCGCCGACCAGCGGCTGTACGCGGCGGGCGGCGCGGTCGAGGCGGGCATCGAGCCGGTGCCGCTGACGCCCGCCGATGGCGGCTTCCGCTTCGCCGACCTGGTGCTCTCCCCCGGCGGCCAGGAGATCTGGTGCGTGCGGGAGACGGTGCTGCCCTTGGCGGGCGCGGCGCTCCCGGCCGGCTTCCACCTCGGCGGCGGCGTAGCGGTGCGGCGGGAGATCGTCGCGGTGCCGCTCGACGGTTCTGCCGCGTCTTCCGCCGACGCCATCAGGGTGCTCGTCTCCGGTGCGCAGTTCTTCGCGTTCCCCACGCCGTCACCCGACGGCACGCGGGTCGCGTGGATCAACTGGAACCACCCCAACATGCCGTGGGACGGGACGGAGCTGCGCGTCGCTCCGGTGTCTGATGGCACAGTGCGCGTCGCGGACGCCACGCTCGTCATGGGCGGGCAGGAAGAGTCGGTGCTCGCACCGCTCTGGCGCGACGACGCGACGCTCTACGCGATCTCCGACGCCTCCGGCTGGTGGAACCTCTACGAGGTGGCCGCCTCGGCCGGCACGGCGCCGCGGCCGCTGCACCCGCTCGCCGAGGAATTCGCCGGGCCGCTGTGGCAGCTCGGCGGGCGGCCGTTCGACCTGCTGAGGGACGGGCGGCTCGCGGTGCTGCACGGCCTCGGCGAGTACCACCTCGGCCTGCTCGACCCGGTCTCCGGGGAACTGACCGGCCTCGACCTGCCCGGCTACCGGACCACCAGCGGCGACCTCGCGGTCTCCGGCACCACGATCACCACGGTGGCGGGCGGGCCGCGCACCCCGTGGAGCGTGCTGCGCATCGCCGCGAGCGGGGAGGTCCAGCTGATGAAAAGTCAGCCGGCCGCCGCTCCCGACCCTGCCTACCTACCGGACGCGCGCCCGGTACGGCTTTCCGGCGGCCGCAACGGTGGCGTGGTCCACGCCATCGTCTACCCGCCCGCCAGTCCCGGGGTGACGGGACCGGACGGCGAGCTCCCCCCGTTCATCGTGAACGTGCACGGCGGCCCGACGGCGCACTCGTTTCCCGTCCTTTCGCTGGAGAAGGCGTTCTTCACCAGCCGGGGCATCGGCATCATCGACGTCAACTACGGCGGCTCCACGGGCTACGGCCGTGAGTACCGCAACCGGTTGCGCGGCCAGTGGGGCATCGTCGACGTCGCCGACGCCTACGCCGCCGCCCTCGGCCTCGCGGAGTCGGGCGAGGCCGACCGGGCCAGGCTCGGCATCCGCGGCGGATCGGCGGGCGGGTGGACCGCCCTCGCGGCGGTGACAAGCGGCCCGGCCCTCACCGGAACCAAGGAAGCGGTCTTCGCGGCGGCCACGTCCTACTACGGCGTCTCTGACCTGCGCCCGTTCGCGGCCGACACGCACGACTTCGAGTCCCGCTACCTGGACGGCCTCATCGGCCCGCTCCCCGAGGCCGACGGCCTTTACACCGAACGCGCCCCGGTCGGCCACGTCACCGACCTGACCTGCCCGGTTCTCCTCCTCCAGGGCCTCGACGACCCGATCGTCCCGCCGTCACAGTCCGAGGCGATCGCCGCGGACCTGGCCGCCCACGGCATCAGGCACGCGTACATCGCGTTCGCGGACGAGTCGCACGGCTTCCGCAAGGCGGAAACAGTCATCGCGTCGCTGGAGGCGGAGCTGGCCTTCTACGGCGAGATCTTCGGCTTCACCCCGCCGGGAGTGCCGCCGATCGAGCTGTCCTAGTCATCCCGGGGGGCCGCGGCTACCGCGGGTCGCGGCTACCGCGGGTCGCGGCGCAGCGGGTGGCTCGCGGGGACTTCAACGACGACGATCCGGACACCGTCGGGGTCCTCGACCCACATCTCGGTCAGGCCCCAGGGCTCCGCGACTGGCTCCCGGAGAACGCTGGCCCCGGCCGTGGCCAGGCGGCGGTGCTCGGCATGGACATCCCGAACCTGCAGCCAGATCATCACCGGGCCCTGAGCCGGGCCGGGCCCGTGCCCGGACACCTCGAGCAGTCCCTGGCCGAGGAAGAACACCACGCCGGGGTCGTCCGCGGGCCCGAACTCGCGGTAGACCGCCAGGCCCAGCACATCGCGGTAGAAGCGCCTGCTCCGGTCCAGGTTGACGGGGCGCAGCAGGACACGGCTGCTCAAGATCTCCATACCGAGATCTTCTCAGCCCATCGACGAAGTCAGACGCCTTGCGGGCGCAGCGGCGGCGCCTCGTACAGACTGCCTATGTCCTGCTGCTGTGCGTCGGAAAGTACAGAGTCCTGCTGTCTCTGCGCTTTGCCTGCGGTTTGCTTCGCCAGTTCCGATGCCAGGCCGCCCAGCTGCCGCACGCCGGTGACGTCGATAAGGACACGGCTCGTGGAAAAAATCGCGATGCCTTCTACCCGCCGCTCTTTCTTCCCGGCCGGGGAAAGGGCGGCCCCGATCTTCGCTGCCTCAAATGGGTCGGCTGGATGCTCGGTAAGCTTGTCACGTTCCTCGATTACCCATTCGTGAAACTTCATTACCGCCCCCTGGAGAGGCAGGTTCTGTACATCTTCAACTGCCAGCCCGGAACGCCTGCCCTCGCCGAAACAGCGCGCGTAGGCCAGCAGAGCGGACGACCACAATGCCAGCGGCACAACTCCGTCCCGGTCCTCCTCGGGTCGACCAAGTTCCGCGAGTAGCCGCTTGCAGCAGTCCATGACAAATTGAAGATCTTGAACGACAGACATCTGGTCAGCGAGAATCCGCGCTGACGGCATATCAAGAGCAACAGTCAGCCCAGGCGCCTGTCGCGACGTGCTCTCCGTCTCGTTCACAGCTCCTCATTCTGGTTTCCAGTCTCGTAACTTCGTGCTTTGATCCTGGCACAGCGGCAACCCGCTCTCGTCTCAGATCGCGACAAGCCCTTGCGGTGTGCTTGGCTGGGCGCGTAGCCGCCTGAACGGCTGCGGTCACCTTCTGCCGACGGCAATGCCGGGCACATAAGGGCATTTCTGCGC
>JAWWPV010000263.1:0-4087 GCA_033854775.1 Trebonia sp. | reverse complement strand
TTTTGAGCCACGACTGTGCGCGGGGACATCCCCCGTCCCCGATCTCCGACCCACGGGTTGACAGAAACGTTCGAAGCCAGAGACTTGCCAGCTATTGGGCCGGCTTCGGAGGGGCGTCGATGCCGGCTTCCTTGCGCTGGGCGGGCGTGATCGGGGTTGGGGCACCGGTCAGCGGGTCCGCGCCCGAGGCCGCCTTCGGGAAGGCGATGACGTCCCGGATCGTTTCCACGCCCGCGAGGAGCATGACCACGCGGTCCCAGCCGAAGGCCATGCCGCCGTGCGGCGGCGGGCCGTACTTGAACGCGTCGAGCAGGAAGCCGAACTGGGACCTGGCCTCCTCCTGACTCAGCCCGATCACGTCGAACACCTGCTGCTGCATCGCGCGGGAGTGGATGCGGATCGAGCCGCCGCCGATCTCGTAGCCGTTGCACACCATGTCGTAGGCGTCGGCGAGCGCGCCGCCCGGCTCGGTGGTGAACTTGTCGGCCCATTCCGGCAGGGGGGAGGTGAAGGGGTGGTGCACCGCGGTCCAGCCGCCCCCGTCGGTCTCCTCGAACATCGGGGCGTCGACCACCCACAGGAACGACCACGCGGAGGTGTCGATGAGCCCGCGGCGGTTGCCGATCTCCAGGCGGGCCGCGCCGAGCAGTTCCTGGGACGGACGGGCGGCGCCCGCCGCGAAGAACACGCAGTCTCCCGGCGAGGCGTTGACGGCCTGAGCAAGCCCAAGTCGTTCGGAATCCGAGATGTTCTTCCCTACCGGGCCTGAGATGGTGCCGTCCGCGGCGATGAGGGCGTACGCCAGCCCGCGCGCGCCGCGCGACTTGGCCCAGTCCTGCCAGGCGTCGAGCTCGCGGCGGGTCTGGGCCGCGCCGCCGGGCATGACGACGGCGCCGACGTAGGGTGCCTGGAAGACGCGGAACTCGGTGCCGGAGAAGTAGCCGGTCAGGTCGGTGAGCTCCACGCCGAAGCGCAGGTCGGGCTTGTCGGAGCCGTACCTGGCCATCGCGTCGGCGTAGGTCAGGCGGGGCAGCGGCAGCGGGATCTCGTAGCCGGCGATCTCCCGCCACAGGGTGGAGACGAGCGCCTCGCCGACGTTGATGACGTCCTCGCGGGTGACGAAGGACATCTCCAGGTCGATCTGGGTGAACTCCGGCTGCCTGTCCTTGCGGAAGTCCTCGTCGCGGAAGCAGCGGGCCAGCTGGTAGTAGCGCTCGAGGCCACCGACCATCAGGAGCTGCTTGAACAGCTGCGGTGACTGCGGCAGGGCGTACCAGTTGCCAGGTCGCAGCCGGACGGGGACGAGGAAGTCGCGGGCGCCTTCCGGCGTGGAGCGGGTCAGGTACGGCGTCTCGACGTTCACGAACCCGCGGTCGCGCATCACGTCGGACAGCAGGTACGCGGCCGTGGAGCGGACGCGCAGCGCGCGGGCGGTCTCCTCGCGGCGGATGTCCAGGTAGCGGTACTTGATCCGGATGTCCTCGCTGACCGCGGCGTCGCCCTCGACGGGGAACGGCAGCGGGTCGGCCTCGGAGAGGACCTCGACTTCATCCGCCACGACCTCGATCGCGCCGGTGGGCAGCTCGGGGTTCTCGTTCCCGGCCGGCCGGGCGCGGACGTCGCCGGTCACCTTGACGCAGAACTCGGCCCGCAGGTCGTGCGCGGTCTCCTCCTCACTGCGCCAGACCACCTGGACGACGCCGCTCGCGTCGCGCAGGTCGATGAAGACCACGCCGCCGTGGTCGCGCCGCCGCGCCACCCAGCCTGCGAGCACTACCGTCTCCCCCGCGTGCTCGGCGCGCAGGGTGCCGGCTTCGTGGGTGCGGATCATTTGCGTTTCTCCATTTCCCGCTTGCCTGAAAGAACCTGTGCTGGCCCGGGGCTTACGCCCGCTGCCCGAGACCCAGTTTGTCAAGCAGCCAGTCAGCGGCTGAGGCCGCTGGCACGTCCTGCTGGTCACCGTTTTCAAGATCCCTTATCCGAACGGATGCGGCCTTCCTCTCTTCCGGGCCGATGATCACCGCGAAGCGGGCACCGGACCGGTCGGCCGCCTTCATCGCGCCCTTGAGGCCCCGGCTGCCGAAGGTCATGTCGGCGTGTGCCCCGGCTCGCCTCAGGGCCGTGATGAGCGTCAGGACGTCGGTGTGCACCCCGTTGGCAAGCACAGGGTCGCCGACCGGCACGCCGAAGACCTGGCACCCGACGCCCGCACCGTGAGCTGCCGGTCCGCGTTCGGACTCGATGGCTAGCACTATACGGTCCAGGCCGACCGCGAAGCCGATGCCGGGCAGCGACGGGCCGCCGATGTCCTCGGACAGCCCGTCGTACCGGCCGCCGCCCCCGATGCCGGACTGCGCGCCAAGGAGGGCGTGGTCGAACTCGTAGGTGGTCCGCATGTAGTAGTCGAGTCCGCGGACCAGGCGCGGTGCGTCCTCGAACGGGATGTTCAGGCTCGTGAGGAGCGCGCGGACCGTGTCGTGGTGCGCCTTGCAGTCGCCGCAGAGGTAGTCCACGATGTACGGCGCGTTCGCCGTCTGCGCGCGCACCTCTGGGCGCTTGTCGTCGAGCACGCGCAGCGGGTTGATCTCGATCCGTGCGCGCGTGTCCTCGTCCAGGTCGAGCTTCCTGAGGAAGTCTTGCAGTGCGGCCCGGTAGGCGGGACGGCAGTTCTGGTCCCCCAGGGTGTTCAGCAGCAGCGTGAACTGGGTGAGGCCGAGGGACTTATAGGCGTCATAGGCGACGGCGATCGTCTCGGCGTCCACCGCCGGGTCCTCGGTGCCGATCGCCTCCAGGTCGAACTGGTAGAACTGCCGGTACCGGCCGGACTGCGGCCGCTCGTAGCGGAAGGCGGGGCCGCTGGTGAAGACCTTGACCGGGAGCGCGCCCTTGTGCAGGTTGTGCTCAAGGACGGCGCGGACCACGCCGGCGGTGAACTCCGGGCGGAGCGTGATGTCGCGGCCGCCGCGGTCCTGGAAGGAGTACATCTCCTTGCGGACCACGTCGGACGACTCGCCGACGCCGCGGACGAACAGGCCGGTGTCCTCGAAGACCGCCGTCTCGATGCTGGCGTAGCAGGCACGGCGGGCGGATTCCGCGAACGCCTCCCGTGCCTCGGCGAACAGCGCGCTGCGCGGCGGTACGTATTCTGAGACCCCCTTCGGGGCCTGGAAGCTCATGGTGATTACAGCCCCTTCTGGGCCGGCTGAAGTCCGGTAAGGAACGGGTTGGCCTCGCGCTCGTCGCCGATCGTCGTCGTCGGCCCGTGACCGGGCAGGACAACCGTCGCGTCGGGCAGGGTGAGCGTGCGGGCCAGGGACCTGAGTATGGTCTCGTGGTCGCCGCCTGGCAGGTCGGTACGGCCGATGGAGCCGGCGAACAGCAGGTCCCCGGTGAAGAGGGCGTCAAGGTCATCCCCGCCGCTACGGAAGGTGACCGAGCCCGGCGTATGGCCGGGGGTATGGCCTACGCGGAAGTCGAGGCCTGCCAGCGGGACGATCCCGCCGTCTTCCAGCGCCTTAACGTCATCCGGCTCGCTGAACGTCATGCCGCCGAGGAACTGCTGCTTGGCCATGAGGGACATGCCCTTGGCCGGGTCGGCGAGCATCTCGCGGTCGTCCGGGTGGATATAGGCGGGGATGCCCTTCGCCCCGCAGACGGGCGCGACCGACCACATGTGATCGACGTGACCGTGAGTGAGCAGCACCGCGATAGGCTTCAGCCGGTAGCGGTCGAGCAGCTCCTCGATCCCCCGCTGCGCGTCCTGCCCTGGGTCGATGATCACGCACTCCTCGCCGGGCGCCGGCGCCACCAGGTAGCAGTTGGCGGCGAAGGCACCTGCGGGAAAGCCAGTCACTAGCACGGTCACAGGCTACCGACTCAGCGTGTAGCGCAGCGAACTGATAACCGGGTCGCAAGGGCAATCGAGTGCACGAACTCATAACGACAGTTCCGTTTCGGCACTGCTGGCGGGTACGATGCGCGAACGATCGTGCGCTAACGCCCCCAACAGGGCGTTGCGGGCTTATCGCGATATATAGGAGGCGGCACCCTTGTCGGGGAGCAGAGAGCGGGAGCGGCGGCGCGCTCG
>JAWWPV010000262.1:0-5781 GCA_033854775.1 Trebonia sp. | reverse complement strand
CTCTTGGCCGGGCCCGTTCACGCACCGCCCGCCAGAACGCCCCGGCAAATGCGTGCACCCGGCATGTTCAGCCGAATCGCAGCGCCTGGCGTTCAGGGGCATGACCGGCACGGCTAGATGCGACCATGCTGGCCGATCTTGTCCGCCGTGGCGGGGCGAATTCCAGGGCCGGCCGACGTGGCCATCAGAAACCACCGAACTGCTGAGGGAGTGTCGTGACGGATACCGCATCGCCGCCTGGCTCGCGCCGATGGCTGATGTTGCCGGTGGTGCTGCTGGCCATGTTCATGGCCGGCTTCGATATCTGGGTGGTGAACGTGGCCGCGCCGTCGCTGCAGCGCGACCTGCACGTGAGCGACGCGGCGCTGCAGCTGATCGTGGGCGGGTACGCGTTCATGTACGCCAGCGGCATGGTGACCGGCGGGCGGCTGGGCGATCTGCTGGGCTACCGGCGGCTGTTCATGATCGGCGTGGCCAGCTTCGCCGTCGCCTCCCTGCTGTGCGGTCTGGCCCAGTCGCCCGCCGAACTCGTCTGCGCCCGGCTGCTCCAGGGCCTCACCGGCGCCGCCATGGTGCCGCAGGTGCTGGCGCTGATCACGGCGACGTTCCCGGTGGCGGAGCGGAGCCGGGCGCTGGCCTGGTTCGGGGTCACCATGGGGCTCGCCTTCGTGTCCGGGCAGATCCTCGGCGGCCTGCTGCTGCAGGCGGACGTGCTCGGCCTGGGCTGGCGGGCCATTTTCCTGGTGAACGTGCCGGTGGGCGCGGCCACGCTGATCGCCGCGGCGATCGTGGTCCCGCACGCGCGCGGGCACCGCAGGCCGCGGCTGGACCCGCTCGGCGCGGCCGGCGTATCGGGTTCTGTGGCCCTGGCGCTGGTGCCGCTGACGCTGGGCCACGACGAGGGCTGGCCGGTCTGGACCTGGATCTGCCTCGCGGCCTGCCTGCCGACGCTCGCGCTCACGCTGGCCTGGGAGCGCCGGCTCACCCGCCGGGGCGGTGAGCCGCTGCTCGACCTGCCGCTGTTCCGCGACCGGGGCTTCTCGGCCGGGGCCGGCCTGAACTTCGCCCTGGTGTTCTTCTTCGGCAGCTTCATGTTCGTGCTGACGCTGCTGCTCCAGGCCGGCCTGGGCCAGTCGCCGCTGCGCGCGGGCCTGGAGGCCGGGCCGCTGGCCCTCACCTTCACCACGATGTCGATCCTCGGGCCGCGGATGGCGGCCAGGTTCGGACCGTGGTCGATCACCATCGGGGCGGGGCTTGACGTGCTCGGCACGATCGGCCTGGCGCTCACCGGCCTCCGTTACGGAAGCCACCTAACGGGCTGGGATCTTGCCCCGGCGACTGCCGTGATCGGCCTGGGCCAGGGCATGGCGCTGCCGTCGCTGATCGGGGCGGCGCTGGCCCACGTGCCGCCCGAGCGGGCCGGCGCGGCGGCCGGGATACTCACGACCACCCAGCAGTTCGGCGTGGCCAGCGGCGTCGCGATCATCGGGGCGGTGTTCTACGCTCGGCTGGGGCCGGGCCGGGCGAGTTCGGTCTCGGCCATGGAGCTGGCCATGGCCATCGACGCCGTGGTCGTGCTGGCCGCGGCCGCGCTGACCCTGCTGTTGCCGCGGCGAGCGGCCGCCCGGCGTCCCGCGCTGACGGAGGAGCCGGCCGCGGAGCTCAGCGCCGGAGTGGCGCAGCAGGCAAAGTTAAGATCGTTCGTCAGTTTTGGTCGTGACAGCAACCAAAACTGACGAAAGATCGGCAGCTGGGGTCGATCAGGCAGGAGTGATCACCACCTTGAGGGCGGAGTTCTCGGCGGCGTTCTTGAACACGTCGTAGGCCTCGTCCATCTGGGCGAAGGTGGAACGAGTGGATGCCCATCTTCTCGGCCGGGATGCGGCCGCTGAGCACCTCGTGGACATCATCGACGAGCGTTGTCGAGCGATGGTGCTCACGATGCCTGGACGACGCTCCGCATCGGCGAATCGACCGGTCTACGTCGCTCGGACATCGATCTTGTTGCCGGGACAATCCGCGTCGCGAACAACGTGGTCGAAGTCGCGGTTGGGCCAGAAGGTGGCACCAAATCCGACCGCAGGTGGGGAGATCTGAGACCGACCTTGACCCCATACCCTTAACGGTGTAGTATCCTGAACCGTTAAGGGAGGTGGAAGCGTGCAGCAGGAAGTCGTGCTGGCGATGCTGGCGAAGGAGCCGTCCCACGGGTACGAGCTGCGAGCTCGCCTGGCCAGGGCGCTCGGACCGGTGGCCGAGGGGATCAACGAAGCCCAGATGTACGTCACGCTCACCAGGCTGGAGAAGGGAGGCTTCGTCGCGCGGCTCGACGCGCCGACCCAGCGGTCCGACCGCAAGGTGTACTGCCTCACTCCCGCCGGTCAGGAGCGGGTGACGGAATGGATGTCGGACGTGAGCTGGCCGCGGCCCGACCTCGCCGAGTTCCACATGAAGCTCATCGCCGCCGCGCAGGGCGCGCTCGCCGACCCGATCAGCCTCATCGACGCGCAACGTCGCGACCTGCTGCGCCGCCTGCGAGAAGTGGGGCGCGCGGTGATGGAAGAGGAAAGAGATTCCGACGCAGCGTTGCTCCTCGAAGGCATCGTGCTTCGCCTGCAAGCCGACCTGCGCTGGCTGCGAGCCTGCGAGATCGCCTGGACGAAACGGAGTACCCCGAAATGAACGACTCGCCCACCGTGCTCGTGCACGCCAAGGGTCTGCGAAAGGACTACGGCAGCGGCGAGGGCTTGGTGCGCGCGCTGGACGCGGTCGACCTCGACGTCAGTCGCGGCGAGGCCGTGGCGGTGATGGGTCCGAGTGGCTGTGGCAAATCGACGCTGCTCCACCTGATCGGCGGGCTCGATCGTCCGAGCGCCGGCCAGCTGTCGGTCGCGGGGCAACGCGTCGACGAGCTCTCCGAACGCGCCCTCGCGTACTTGCGCCGCGACGAGATCGGATTCGTCTTCCAGGCGTTCCAGCTGATGGACGAGCTCACCGCGCAGGAGAACGTCGAGCTGCCCGCGCTCCTGGCGGGTTATCCGCCGAACGAGGCTCGTGCGCGCGCCACCGCACTCCTCGAACAGGTCGACCTCGCCGATCGCGCCCGGCACCTTCCCTCGATGCTGTCCGGGGGTCAGCGCCAGCGCGTCGCGATCGCGCGAGCACTGGTGAACGATCCGGAGATCGTGCTGGCGGACGAGCCAACCGGCAACTTGGACAGTGCTTCGGCGTTCGACGTGCTTTCGCTGCTGGGGGACTTGCACGCCAAGGGACTGACCCTGGTGATCGTCACCCACGATGAGCGGATCGCGGCGACCGCGGACCGCTTGATCTCGATGCGCGACGGAGCGTTTGTCGACGAGACGCGGCTGACAGGCGGGTCACGCGGGAACCTCAGCACCTTCGCGGAGTGGGAGCACCTCGGGTGAGATCGAAGGAGAACCTCATGAACCAGCCGCGGCATACGCGCCGCGCGGGCGGAGTGAAGGGGCGCGCCCTGCTGCTCTTTCGTCTCGCCCGGCAAGACATCCGTCACCACTTCGCCCAGGCAGTGCTCTTGGTGGTCGCCATTGCCGCGGCCACGGCCGTGCTCAGCTTGGCCTTCGCGCTGAACGGCGTGAACAACAACCCCTACCAGCAGACCATGGCAGCGACGAAGGGGCCCGACGTCGTGGCCCAGAGTGGATATGACCCCTACACCGGCGTGACGTCGCCGGCGGACCTCGCTGCGCTCGTGGCGCTGAACCACGCCAAGGCGGTGGCGGCCCACAGTGGCCCCTATCCGATTGTGGGCGGTACGGGCCCGGTGGGGCCCGTCATGCGCAGCGCGGACATCGTTACCTCAGTACAGGTCGAAGGGCGTGAGCCTGGCGTGGCTGCGGTCGACCATCCCAAGGTGACGGACGGGACGTGGATCCGACCGGGGGGCGTGGTGGTCGAGCGGTCCTTTGCTGAGGCGGCGAACCTGCGTCTCGGCCAGACGATCACGCTGAACGGTCACCCCTTCCGGGTGGTCGGCTTCGCCGTCACGGCGGCGTTCCATGGCTTCCCTGGTGTGAGCCTGATATGGGCCACCGAGGCGGCGGCGCGGAGCCTCGCCACCAAGGCGGACCCGCTGTCGTACATCTCGAACCTCAAGCTGTCCGACGCGTCGCCACGCGTGGTCAACGCGTTCGTGAACGCCTACGGTGTAAAGAACGGCGCCCCCGCCGACGCCACGACGCCGTTCCTCACCCCATGGACAGCGGTCGCCTACGTGGACGCCAGCTTCCTGCGCACCGACCAGGCCTTCCTCTTTACCGGCACCGTGCTGCTCGGCCTGCTGGCACTCGCGAGCGTGGCCGTCCTCGTCGGTGGCCGCCTGGCGGAAGGCACCCGGCGGGTCGGACTCTTGAAGGCCACCGGCGGCACGCCAGGCCTGGTCGCGGCGACCTTCCTGGCCGAGAACCTGTTCCTGGCGCTCGTCGCGGCCGTCGTCGGCCTGCTGGCCGGCTGGCGTGCGGCCCTGCTCCTCTCCAAGCCCGAGGCCGACCTCGTCGGTGCTCCGGGAGCGCCGCCGCTCACGCTCGTCACGGTCGTCGTTGCCGTCGGCGTGGCGCTCGCCGTGGCGCTCGCATCGACGCTCGTTCCCGCGATCCGGGCGGCGCGGATGAGCACGGTCAGCGCTCTCGCCGACGCGCCCCGCCTGCCGAGGCGGCGGGATTCGCTGATACGGCTGTCAAGGAAGCTGCCCGTGCCGGCGCTGTTCGGGCTGCGCCTTGTCGCCCGCCGGCCACGGCGCGCGATCTTCAGCGCGGCGAGTATCGCCGTCGCCGTCATGGGTCTCGTCGCCGCGCTCGCCATCCACGCCGGCGTCGACAACAAGTTCTCCCACTTCGGGGGGGTGGGCGGGCTGGTCAACCCGGATGTCCCCCGAGCGGAGCAGGTGCTGACCGCCATCACGATCTCGCTGGTCGCCCTGGCCGCGCTCACTGCGATCTTCGCCGCCTTGGCGACGGTCCTCGACGCGAGACGCGCCTCCGCAGTGACGCTGGCGCTGGGTGCAACGCCTCAGCAGGTCCGAGCCGGGCTGGTCATGGCGCAGGTCATCCCCGCGCTGCCCGGCGCGATCCTCGGCCTCCCGCTCGGCATCGGCCTGTTCAAGGTCGCGGGCCGTGGCCTGAGTGGCCTGCCGCCAGCGCTCTGGCTGGTCGCCGCGGTGCTCGGAACCGTGTTCGTCGTGGCGGCGCTCACCAGCGTTCCGGCACGAATCGGCCTCCGGCGACCCGTTGCCGAGATGCTCCAGACCGAGGCGACGTGATGCCTTGAGGCCGGGCGGGGCGGATCGTCTTCAGGTGATGCTTGACGGTTTCCAGGGTCTGGCGGGACTGCCGGGCTGATTGATCGGCTTGCTGGCTCGGCCCGCGACGGAGCTAGCCAGTGTGTGGGAGAACAAGGCGGCGCAACCGAGTTTGTATCCCGCGCGGGCGCGGGCGGACCTCCCGTTGGGGAGCCTCTCGGCTGGTGGGACCCGAAGCTGCGCGGTGGTCCCGGGGGCGGGCCACCGCTCAGGCCGGCGGCTGGGCGATGCCGGCCACGGTGGCGCGCACCGCCTGGACCAGGTCCCCAGGCGCGATCTCGATCTCCAGCCCGCGGCGCCCCCCGCTGCAGAAGATGGTGCCGAAGCCCAGCGCCGAGGAGTCGATCACCACGGGCAGCGGTTTGCGCTGCCCGAGCGGGGAGATGCCGCCGAGCACATAGCCGGTGGCCCGCTCGGCGTCGGCCGGGTCGGCCATGGCCGCC
>JAWWPV010000261.1:0-8738 GCA_033854775.1 Trebonia sp. | reverse complement strand
GAGCGCGAGCACCCTGGTCACCGGGGGAAGCAGCCACGGCCGGGCCAGCAGGCGGAACGCGAGGCGGACCGCGGTGAACACGAGAAGGGTCACCGCCATCGCGGGCACCGTCCTTCGTAGCAGCGTGCCGGCAAGCACGCCCAGCGTGAAGGCGAACGCCGCATACCCGAGCGGCACGATGGCGCGCGAGTCAAACGACCCGAACTGATCCAGGCCCGCACGGTCCAGCGGCCCGGCCCACCAGGTGACGACCCAGCTCATCAGCCCCGCCGCCGCCATGCTCGCCAGTCCCGAGACCGTGAGCCGCAACGCTAGCCAGCGGACCCGGGAAACGTCCTGCGTCCACGCCAGCCGGAACGAGCCGGACTCCAGCTCGCCGGCCACCAACGGCGCTCCCCAGAACACGCCGAGGATGCCGGGAACCACGACGACCAGGACGGATAGCCACAACCTCAGAGTGCCGTCGTCGCGGCCCGCGGCAGCAGCGGCGACGGCTACGGCGGCAGTCGCCGCAACAGCGACCGCGATCTGCGCACGGGCCTGCCGCCATGCCAGCCAGATCATCGGGGAACCTCCCGCAGGTAAGAGACCACCAGGTCATCAAGGGATGCGAAGCCAGCGGAGCCGGCCAGCAGCGAGCCCACCGGCCCGGCGAGCCGCACCTGCGAGGCCGCAAGCAGGATCAGGTAGCCGCAGGTGCGCTCCAGGTCGGCAACTAGGTGCGAGGAGAACACCACCGTGACGCCCTCGCCTGAGGCGGAGACCGTCTGAGCCACGGAGTCCAGGAACTCGCGACGGGCCAGCGGATCCAAGTTGGCGACAGGCTCGTCGAGAATCAGCAGCTCCGGCCGCCTGGCGACGGCAAGCGTGAGCGCCAGCCGCGCCCGCTGCCCGCCGGACAGCTGCCCGGCACGCTGTCGCAGGTCTAGGCCAGCTTCACGAACCCGGCGCCGCGCGAGGCCGGCGTCCCAGCGGTCGTTGAGCGCCTGCCCCATGCGCAGATGCTCGGCGACCGAGAGGCCCGCATACACCGGCGCGTCCTGGGCGACGAACCCGACCCGCTTGCTGCCCCTGATCGTTCCCGTCGTCGGCTGCAGCAGCCCCACGGCCAGTTCCAGGAGCGTTGTCTTGCCCGCCCCGTTCGGCCCGACCAGCCCCACGACCTGCCCGGCCGGCACCGTCAGCGTGCATTCCGCCAGTGCCCACCGCCGCCCGTACCGCTTGCCAAGCCCGTTCGCTTCGATCGCGTAGTCCACGGGCCCCAGGTCTACGCCCGCGCCGGTGTCAGCACGGTGCCGGTGAATGACACCTGGCTGACACCTTCGTCCTGGCATCCTGGTAGCGATGAGACTGTTGGTCGTGGAGGATCACGAAGTGCTGGCTGCGGCGATCGTCGCCGGACTGCGCCGCGAGGGCATGGCCGTGGACCTCGCTCTTCACGGGCAGGAGGCGCTGGATCGCCTCAGTGGCATTCGTTACGACGTGGTGGTCCTCGACCGTGACCTGCCTGTCATTCACGGCGATGAGGTTTGCCGCCGGATCATTGCCGGGGACTCGGGCATCCGGGTGCTGATGCTGACAGCCGCAAGCACCGTCCGCGAAAAGGTGGACGGCCTTGGGCTGGGGGCTGACGATTACCTTGCCAAGCCCTTCGACTTCGCCGAGCTGGTCGCCCGGATCCGGGCACTGGCCAGGCGCTCGGCGCCTGCCGTGCCCCCAGTCCTTGAGAACGGGGACATTTCCCTTGACCCGGGCAGGCACGTCGCGTTCCGCGCCGGGAGAAGACTGGATCTCAGCCCGAAGGAATTCGCCCTCCTGGAGTGCCTGCTGGCCTCCGGTGGGCGGGTGCTCCCGGCGGAGGAACTGCTCGACCGGGTGTGGGACGAGGCGGCCGATCCGTTCACCACCGCCGTGAAGACGACGATCCGCCGCCTGCGTGGCAAGCTGGGCGAGCCGCCCGTCATCGAAACGGTCCGTGAAGCCGGCTACCGCATCGAAGTCCCGTGAACCTGAGGAGGAGCCTCCGCGCACGCCTGGCGGCAGTGTACGCCTGCCTGCTGCTTGGCTCCGGGATCGTCCTGCTGGTCATCGCCGACCTGCCCCTGACGACATTCGGCCGCGCGAGCCAGGCGCACGCCCCCGGCAGCGGCGGGGCCAGCACGGCGGGCCAGTCAAGGTCCGTCACCAACCTTCCCGAAGTCCTCCTCTACTCCGGTATCGCGCTCGCGGTCCTTGCCGTCGCATCGATCGTCCTAGGGTGGCTGGTCGCCGACCGGGCACTACGACCGCTCCGGCTCATCACGGCCGCTGCCCGCACGACCTCCGCCAGCAACTTGAACGAGCGGCTGAGCCTGGCCGGCTCCTATGACGAGTTCCGGGAACTTAGTGACACGCTGGACGGCCTGTTCGCCCGCCTGGAGGCCGCGTTCGAGTCTCAGCGGCACTTCGTCGCGAACGCGTCCCACGAGCTGCGCACCCCGCTGGCGGCCGAGCGCACCGTCCTCCAGGTGGCACTCGCCGATTCCGGCGCGAACCCGGAATCGCTACGGGCAGCCTGCCGACAGTTGCTTGAGCTCGGACAGCAGCAAGAACGTCTTATCGACGCTCTGCTCACGCTGGCAAGCAGCCAGCGCGGGCTGCGGAACCGGGAGCCCTTTGACCTGGCCGAGGTAACGGCCCGGGTCGTGACCGGCCGCCGCCAAGATGCTGCCGGCCTGGGCGTGCGCATTGAGACCCGCCTCGCCCCGGCCATCGTCACCGGAGACCCCAGCCTGGCCGAGAGCCTCGTGGCCAACCTGGTGGACAACGCCGTCCGGCACAACGTGGCTGCCGGCCGGGTCCAGGTCACCACCGCGACACGAGCAGGCCTCCCCTGGTTCTCGATCTCCAACAGCGGCCCGGTGATCCCGCCTTCCGAGCTCGGCCGGCTATTCGAGCCGTTCCAGCAACTCGACCGCGAGCGGACCCGCCACGGTGGCGGTCACGGGCTAGGGCTGGCCATCGTCTGTGCCGTCGCCAGCGCGCACGATGCCAACCTCGACGTGCGGCCAAGGCCCGATGGCGGTCTGGACATCACCGTGATGTTCCGGTCCTAATGCCTTACCGTGGATGGCCCCGGCCGCCCCGCGCTAACCCCTTCGTGAGGGCGGCGGCGGCGATGAGCACCTCGACGGCCGACGACTGCCGGCTGGCGTCCGCCCTGTCGAACGGGCCGGCCCACCGCAGTCCGAACTGGCCGGCCGGGTTCCCGGCGTTCAGCACGACAGACTCCGCGTTAGCCAGGATGAACGCCCGGTACTCCGGCCTGCCGCTGTGCCGCAGGAACTCGTGCAGGTAGCGGACGAAGATGCCCTTGAACTGCGTCTGGTCGCCGTCGCAGCCGGACGGCTCGCACGGCTCGGCGAGGATTCCCCGCGGGCTGGTGAGGGTGCGCAGCGTCGCGTCCGCGATGACTTCCCCCTGCCGCAGGAGGGCCTGGTCCCCGGTGACCTCGTGCAGCGCGGCGAGCCCGCCGAGGATCACCCCCTGGTTGTAGGTCCAGGTCGTGCCCCCGTTGTTCGCGCACGAGCGGGTAAGGCCGTCATTGACCAGGCCGTCCGGGCCGATCATGCCGCTCGCGCGCAGCCACTCCCACGCGCGCAGCGCCCAGTCCCGGTACTCCCGGTGAGCGGGTATCCGCTGGGACAGCAGTGCCGCCAGCGTCAGGAACAGCTCGTTGGTGATGGCGTTCTTGTACCTGCGGTCCTCGTTCCACCACAGCCCGCCGCCGCAGGTGCCGTCCCAGCCGTCCAGGTTGCGGGTGAAGATCGCCTGGGCCGCGGCGAGGTACCTGCCGTCCCCGGTCAGGTCGTACGCGGCCACCCAGGCGAGCGCCCACCAGCCGTTGTCGTCGAAGAACGTGTTGGCGAAGCCGGCGTGCCTGCCCTGGGCCGCGCTGAACGTGGTCTCGATGACCCCCAGGTAGGACCGGTCCCCGGTGTGCCGGGTGTAGGAGATCACGGCCGTGAGCGCGTTGGCGGCGTTCCACCAGCCGGTTGTTGCCCACTGGCCGGTGAACGGCGAGTACCACCGCTGGAGCGCCCGGATTCCGGCGGCCGCGGCGGCGGGGTAGTCGGGCCCCATCTGACTTGCCCCCTCCTGCCCGGGCTCAGCCATCTGAACTAGTCGCGTGACGGTAGTGACGCGCGATGCTCATGTTACGCACCCGGCCAAGGACCGCGGTGCGGGCGGCGACGAGGTAGCAGCCCGCGAGGATGCAGGCGAAGCCGACGACCGACCAGCCCGAGATCGGCTCGCCAAGGACGACCGCGCCCGCGATCAGCGCGACGGCCGGGTTGACGTAGGTGACCGTGGTGGCCCGGACGGGCCCGACCTCCCCGACGAGGGCGACCATGATGCAGAACGCCGCGGCGCTGCACACGACCGCGAGCAGCACCATGGACGTCACCACCGAGGCCGAGGGCCACGCGGCCGGCCAGCCGTGCGTCGCCGCCACGACCGGCGCGTAGACCACTGCCGTGATCGCGAACCCGAGTGCGGTGATGCCGGTGCCCGGCAGGTCGGGCATCCACTTGGCGATGATCGCCGGGCCGAGCGCGTACCCGACGACGACGACAAGCACCTCGCCGACCGCGCCGAGGTCGGAGCCCGACACGGTGAAGCCGACGAGCGCGGCCACGCCCGCCATGCCGAGTCCGATGCCGAGCCAGTTCTGGCCGGTGAGCCGCTCCGGGCGGCCGAGCAGGAACGCCACGCCTACGCCAGCCAGCGGCACGGCCGCGATCAGCAGTCCCGTCGTCGAACTTGGCAGCCGCTCCTCGGCCGAGCTCAGCAGCAACTGCGGCACGAGGATCTCCACCAGCGTGAACGCGAGCAGCGGTCGCCATCGCCGCAGGACCGGCATGATCTCGCCCCTGACGGCCGCGACCGGCAGCAGGATGGCCGCGGCCAGCGCCGTCCTGGTGAGGACCAGCATCGCGGGGTCCAGTTCGCGGACCGCGATCTTGATCAGCAGGTAGGGGATGCCCCAGGTCACGCCAAGCAGGGTGAACAAGATGATGCCGCGTCGGGTCACGTCACCATCGTTCAGTGCGCCCACCCGTTATGTCTATCTAGACTATTTTCATGAAAAGCGTTAGCTGGGACTTCACGGTTGACTGGCGGAAGCTCAGGCTGCTCTACGAGCTTGGCCGGCGCGGCACGATCGCGGCCACGGCCGAGGCCATGTACCTGACGCCGTCCGCGGTGTCGCAGCAGCTGGCGGGCCTGGCCAGGGATATCGGCGTGCCGCTGCTCGAGCGGCGCGGCCGCAGCGTCGTGCTGACCGGCCAGGCGCGCCTGCTGCTCTCGCACGCCGAGGGCATGCGAGAACTCGCGGAGCGGACCCGCGCGGCCCTGGACGCCTGGGAGGACGGCACCGTGGGATACGTCAGGGTCGGCTCCCTGGCGACGGGGATCGCCGCGCTGGTCGGCCCGGCTATCGTCCGGCTGCGCCAGGAACGCCCTGGCCTGGTCATCAGGGTCAGCGAGCAGGAACCGGACGAGGCGCTCGACCTGCTCGACGCGGGCGAGCTTGAGATCGCCGTCACGGTCGATTACCCGGGCGCGCCGGCGCGGGAGGACGCCAGATACCGCCGCGTGGACCTCATCGCCGACGTGATGGACGCGGTGGTCCCCGCGGGACACCCGCTCGCGGGCCGGTCGTCCATCGACCTGACCGAGCTGGCGTGTGATGTCTGGGTGGGCGCCGCGGCCAGCGACGCGTGCGGCCACATTGTCACCGGGATCTGCGCCGCCGCCGGGTTCTCGCCCGACGTCCAGCACTACTGCCGTGAGTGGGACGCCGTCGCCGCCCTGGTGGCCGCCGGCGTGGGCGTCGCGCTCATCCCGCGCTCCGCGCAGCCGCTCCGCCCGCCCGGCCTGACCGTGCTGCCCGTCGCCGGGGCACCCGCGTCGCGGCTGCTGTTCGCCCTCGTCCGCGCGGGCACCGAGATGGACCCGGGCACCCACGCCGCACTCGAGGCCCTGAGCGCTGTCGCCGCCGCCCGACCCGACGGAATCATCGGGGCACGCGCCACGGAAGCTTCCAGAGTCCCAGAGGCCGCACGCTAGCCGCGAGGGGCGAAAGCGGGCGGTCAGCGTCGTAGACGGCTAGCCAAGCCTTTGGCGAGCAGCCAGAAGGTGGCGCCGGTGCCTGCCCCGTAGGCGAGGTGTCCGGTCAGGTCCCAGGCCAGGGTCTTCGCGTCGTACTCCCAGATCGGCTTGTACAGGCCGCCTTCGGGGAGGATGACGTAGCCGGCGGCCCACACCGTCGCCCCGAACGGCAGGCCGTAGCCGGGGCGCGGGCTGCGCAGTGACCCGGCGACGACGCCGTACAGCGCCGCCGCGCCAGAGCCGTAGGCCCAGTGCATGGCGGTGCTGACGGGCCAGGCCCAGCGGTCGGGGAGTTTTCGCTGGGTGAAACCCTCGATGACCCGCCTGGCGATCTGTCCGGGATCGGGGGCTTGCGCCCAGGTCTCGACCGGCGCGAATTCCCATGCCAGCGGGCTTTCCGTGCCGCCCCCGTGACGGTACTTCAGGTACTGGACCGCGTCGAGGCAGACGGTGCCCACGGCGCCGGCCAGGAGACCTCCGGCCACCGCCGCGAGCGGGGTGAGGCTGTGCTTGCCGCGCATCATCGCTCCCCACCGGAGAAGATCTGCAGGAAGAACAGGAAGACGTTCAATATGTCGAGGAAGATCGACGCCGCTAGCAGTGGCGCCGCGGCGATGTCGGTGTTATTGCGCACCCGCTGGAAGTCGAACATGGTGAACCCGGCGAAGGTCACCAGGCCAAGGATCGAGTAGACCAGGTCGCCACCCGGGACGTGCACGAAGATCAGCACGATGCCGGCCACGATCAGCGCCAGCAGGGCCCAGAAGCAGACCCGCGCGACCGGGGCCAGGTCACGCCGCGTGGCGTAGCCCGCCGAGCCGACGCCGGCGATGAACAGTGCGGTCGCCCCGCCCGCCATCCACAACGCGCGCGGGTCCATGCTCCCGTAGTAGGCGACCGTCGGCGCTACGGCCAGCCCGATCAGCAGCCCGAAGGCGCAGAGCAGCCCGACGGCCAGCTGCGCGGACCTGCGCACCGCGAACTGCAGGCCGATCAGGACGGCGAAGGCGGCGATGAACGCGACAATGCCCACCCCGCCCGTCAGGTCGCGGCCCAGCCAGGCGCCGGCCGTGAACAGCGCCGCGGTGAGCGCGACGTACCCCATGGTCTGCGCGAACAGCGCGTGCGCCTGGCCGCGGGCCGCCGTCCCCATCTGCTGATAGCTAACGGCCTCAGCCATATTCTGCGCACCTTGTCCTTCTGGCCGGTCAAGCAGATCAGCGCAGGCGTGCTGAACACCGGCTGCGTCGAACTCGGCCCTACCCGCGGCCGCCCGGTCATACTCTTGCACGGCTTCCCCTACGACATTTACCGCTACGTCGACGTCGCGCCGTTGCTGGCGGCCGAGGCCTCCAGGTGGCGCCACGATCGTGCGCGGCGACGCGGTGCATCCCGGGTGACCTGGTCAGATGCTCCAGAGCGCCTGGGTGGGGGACAGGCGGGCGGCGCGGATGGCGGGCAGCAGCCCGGCGAGGGCGCCGATGACGATGGCGGCGGCCAGGCCGCCGGCCCACGCGTCGGGCGGGATGACCACGGCCTCGCCGTGGGCGTGGGCGTAGATAGAGGTGGCGGCCGCGCCGATGATGACGCCGGCGGCGCCGCCGGCCAGGGACAGCATGATCGCCTCAGCGAGGAACTGCGCGCGGATCTGGCCGCGGGTGGCGCCGAGCGCCCGGCGCAGCCCGATCTCGGAGCGGCGTTCCAGTACGGAGATGACCATGATGTTGGCCACCCCGATCGCGCCGACGAGCAGGGCGACCGCGCCGAGGCCGAGGAACAGGGTGTCGAGCGCTCCCTTGGTGTCGGCCAGGGCGGTGAGCGCGTTCGACGGCTGGGAGACGGTGACCTGGTTCGGGTTTTCCGGGCTGGCCTGCGCGTTCAGCAGGTTGTCCACCGCGGTGGTGGCGGGGGGGTTGTTGACGGTGCGGACGTAGATCTCCGACGGGTGCCCGTCGAAGCCCAGGTACTGCTGGGCGGCGGGGAAGCCGACCAGGACCGCCGAGTCGATCTCGGGTGCGTAAGCGTCCGGGCCGAGGATGCCGGTCACGTAGAACCACCGGCCGCCGAACGACTGGCCGCTAAGCCGGATCCGCATCCCGGGCCGGACCCGGTCGAACCCAAGCAACCGCGCCGTGGTGGCGCCGAGCACCGCGGCCGGCTCGCGGGCGGTCGCGGCATTCAGGAACCGGCCCTGGGCGAGGCTGCTGCCGGCCACGGCGGGCAGGCCCAGGGTAGCGGCGTCCACGCTGAGGCCGTTGGTCTCGATCGAGGGGACGAGCGGGGACTTGTAGACGTTCACGCCGTTGACGCTCCCGATGTCCTGGACGGCGGTGACCCCGGACAGCCGGGCGATCATGCCCGGTGCCGCCGTCGGCAGCTCGGCGGTGGCGCCCCCGAAGGTCTGCCCGTTGGTGACGGTCAGCAGGTTGGTGCCAAGCGCCTGGATCTCGGCGAGTAGTCCGGCCTGGGCGGAGGCGGCCAGGCCGAGGACGGCGACGATCGCGGCGACGCCGATCGCGATGCCAAGCGCCGACAGCCCGGCGCGCAGCTTGCGGGTCCGCAGCCCGACGCTGGCGAGGCCGGCC
>JAWWPV010000260.1:0-14191 GCA_033854775.1 Trebonia sp. | reverse complement strand
AGAGCACGGACGTGGCGAGGCCGACGCCGCCCGGGGAGATGGCCGTCTGGGCGTCCAGGCAGATCCACTCGCCTGCTGCTTCCCGGTGCAGGTGGACGGTGAGCTCCGGGTTGATGAAGTGCCAGCGGGTGATGTCCAGCTCCCAGGAGACGCCGTTGCCGCTGTCGGCGATCGCCAGCACTCGCTCTAGCGGGCTTGGCTCCTCATCTGGCACGAGCGGGTAGCGCAGCCTCCCCCAGATGCTGGCGGGCCCTGGTTTGGTGAAGCCTCCCTGGATCGAACGCCATTCGACGGCGGACAGGAACCCGTCGACCCAGCTCCGCGGCCGCCGCATGACCGGATACTCGTCAGGCGGCCCCGCGGGGGCAGGCTGCCGGGATGGCACCTCCTCGGCGGCGGTCCTGAGCACCTGCCAGGCGGTCGCCCTGGCTACGTCGCGCCCGCCGACGCTCGCGGTGGCCTCAAGCAGCTCGACGCTGCGGCCTGGCCGCGCCACCCGGGCTGCGACGCTGATCTCCCCGACCGGGATCGGGCGCAGGATCTCGCAGGTAAACCGCGCGATCATCATGTCCTCGCGTGGCGAGCATTGCCGCATGGCATGGCCGAGCAGCGCGCTTGGCGGTCCGCCGTGCTGTGCGCCGGCATCCCACGGTCCCGTCGTGTGCACTGTTGCCTGCCACCGGCCATCCCCGAGCGGGACGTAGAAGCTGTCTGCCACCCGACAAATGCTACTGATCGGTCACTTCGGCCTCCACGCGGGCTCGGGCCCTGGGGAGCAGGGCGAGGGCGCGGGAGAGGGCGGGGTTGTCGGCGGTCTCGCGCCACGTCGCGGCCAGTTCGACCGCGGGCGTCTTAGCGTCGGCCAGGTCGATGAAGGCGACGCCGTCCGGGTGCAGCGCCGTCGCGGACTCGGGGACGATGGCCAGGCCAATGCCCGCCTGGACGAGGGCGAGCATCGTGTGCACCTGGCTGACGTACTGCACGTACCTCGGCCTGGCCTGGGCGCGGGCGGTCAGGCCGAGCACCAGCTCGTAGAAGTACCTTGACTCCACCGGCGAGTACGTGACGAGGGCACGGCCGTCCAGCTCCGCGACGTCGGCCGGCCGGCCGCGCTTGGCGAACGGGTCGTCGGCCGGCGCCGCCAGGAGCAGCCGCTCGGCATGGACGACGCGGGACAGCAGGCCCGCCCTGATGACCGGGGGCCGGACGAAGCCGAGGTCGATATCGCCGGACGCGATCGCCTCGACCTGGTCAGCGGTGACCAGCTCGCGCAGCACGAGGTCGACGTGCGGGAGCTCTTCCGTGATCCGCCGCAGGAACGACCGCACGTACCCGTGGACCGACACGGCGGTGAAGCCGACGGCCAGGGTTCCTCCCGCACCCGTCGGGATGCGCCGCACGGCGAGCGAGGTCTCCTCCGCAAGCCGCAGGATGCGCCGTGCCTCGCCGAGGAACACCCGTCCGGCCGGCGTGACCTTGACCATGCGGCCGGTGCGGTCGAGCAGGGTGACGCCGACTTCCTGTTCAAGCAGCCTGATCTGACGGCTGAGCGGCGGCTGCGTCAGGTGCAGGCGCGCGGCGGCCCGGCCGAAATGAAGCTCCTCGGCGACAACCACGAATGCCCTGATGCGCTCCATGTTTGGCAGTTGAACGGTGGCTATGTCATCGAGGCCCGCTTGGCCCTTGAACCTGGCCGCGCGGGATGAACGCAATGTGTCTGGCGTCGCGCTCTCCGCTCGATCCGGCTCGGTGCTCACGCTAGCCGAGCGTAAGCTGTCTTCAGCCTTGCTGCCGTCGGGACCGGTGGTGCCGCCCGGCCCAGGGGGCAGCGGCGGCATCGCTCCGGGTGACTTGGTTGCCAGGAGCTTAGTCATGTCAAGATTGGTCCCAACCATCTGCTTGAGCATGAAGTCGTGGTTAAGGTCCAAGATCGCGCGAGTCTCGGCGGCCACCACCGCGTTCCGGCTGAGGGTGAGCTCGTTGTCTTGCTGCTGCTCGCCTGACAAAGACCAGTTGGTCGAGCCCTTGACCGTGTAGACGCCATCCACGATCACGATCTTCAGGTGCGAGATCGCGTTGTGCACCGAGCTGGTGCCGATGGCGATGCTGTTGCCGAACTTATCGTTGGCCCAGCTAGCCAGGATCTGCTTTTCGTGGACGCCGCTCGCCTGACTGCGGTCCAGGCTCATCTGCACATAGACCTTCTCATCAGTGAGCTTGCCCTGGATGATCTTGTTCAGCTCATCGTCGTCATAGCCGAACATGTTGACCACGATGGAGTGCTGTGCGCTACCCAGCAGAGCGACCAGAAGCTCGTGAACATGATCCCGCGGGGAAAAGAACGTCCGCTGGTCGTCGGGATACCCGTCCAGGAACCGTCCCTCAGCCTTGTACCTGGCCAGGTCTTCCCACGCAAACGGCACATCGGCCATCGCAGCCCCCCTCCGGCGACTCCAGTGTGACCGACGCCACACGCTACGTCCACCCAATGCGCGGCGCATAACGCGCCGGAACCATTCCCGATGAACAGCGGCGCTCCTCGGCCATCGCCACCAAGCTTGCGAGCTGGGCCAGGGTGAACATCGATCCAATTTCTGTATCGATACCAAGCATTTTCGAGTTAGACGTGAATCGAAGCCGAATCTAGCATGGAGTCATGTTCAACGGTCTGCTGTTCTTCCCGATCACGCCCTACCAGAGCGACGGCGAGGTCGATGTCACCGAGCTTGCCGCGCACGTAAAGCGCGGCGTCGACGCGGGCGCGGGCGGGGTGTTCGTGGCCTGCGGGACCGGCGAGTACAGCGCACTCGAGCAGGACGAGTACGCCGACGTCGTCCGCGCCGCCGTCGAGGCGGTCGCCGGCCGGGTCCCTGTCTTCGCCGGGGCGGGGGGGCCGGTGCGCACCGCGCGGCGGTTCGCCGACCGGGCCAAGGACGCGGGCGCGGGCGGGATCCTGCTGCTGCCGCCCTACCTGACGGAGGCGAGCGGGCCCGGCCTCGTCGGCTACGTGCGCGAAGCCACCAGGGAGGACCTGCCGACGATCGTCTACAACCGGGCGAACGCCCGCTTCAACGAGGACAGCGCGCTCACGGTCGCCAGGCTGCCGCAGGTCATCGGGTTTAAGGACGGGGCAGGCGACCTCGACCTGATGATCAGGATCGTGCGGGCGGTGCGCGACCAGGGAAACGACCCTTCGTTCCTCTTCTTCAACGGGATGCCGACGGCAGAGGTGACGCAGCGCGCCTACCGCGCCATCGGCGTGCCGCTTTACTCGTCCGCCGCCTTCGCCTTCGCGCCGCGGGTCGCGCTCGCCTACTACGACGCGCTTGAGCGCGATGACCAGGAAACGCTCGCCGCGCTTGAGCGGGCCTTCTACCACCCGCTCGCCCGGCTGCGGGCGAAGGGCACCGGGTATGCCGTCTCGCTCGTCAAGGCGGGCGTCGAACTCGCCGGCTACCCCTCCGGCGGGGTCCGCCCGCCGCTCACCAGCGTGCCGCAAGCGCACAGGGAAGAGCTCGCGAGCATCATGGCCGCCGGCTTGGCGGCGCTGCCCGAACCCGTCAAGAGCTGAGAGGCCACGGTTCAGCCGTCCGCGTGTGCCATTGGGCCGGCTGCAGCCGGCCCAACGGCACACAGGAGCAGAGCCGGGATCGCTTTGGAGGCACGATGAGCACCAATGGAAGCATCCGCATCACCAACGTGACCATCACGCCCGTCGCGTTCGCCGACCCGCCGCTGCTGAACTCGGTCGGCGTGCACGAGCCGTTCGCGCTGCGCGCCATCATCGAGGTCGCCACCGACGCTGGCCTGCACGGCCTCGGCGAGACGTACGCGGACGAGAAGCACCTCGCCGCGCTGCACGCCGCGGCCAAGGCCATCGAGGGCGCCGACGTCTACCACACCGAGGAGATCTACCGCCGCGTCCAGGCCATCGCGGCACCGGAGACGACGATCGCGTCCGGGCTCATCGGGCACAGCGCGGCGACCGACCGGGTGTTCTC
This sequence comes from Trebonia sp., assembly GCA_033854775.1. Lineage (GTDB taxonomy): Bacteria > Actinomycetota > Actinomycetes > Streptosporangiales > Streptosporangiaceae > Trebonia. Next base: position 10,190 of record JAWWPV010000260.1, on the reverse strand, counting down.
CCCCTTCGAGGTGGCCTGCCTGGACATCCAGGGCAAGGTGGCGGGCCGCCCGGTCGCCGACCTGCTCGGCGGTGCCGTCAGGGACCAGGTGCCGTTCTCCGCCTACCTGTTCTACAAGTGGGCCGGGCATCCCGGCGCGGAGCCGGACGACTGGGGCGAGGCGCTCGACCCGGACGGTATCGTCGCCCAGGCCAAGCGGATGGTCGACGGCTACGGGTTCACCGCGATCAAGCTCAAGGGGGGCGTCTTCCCGCCGGTACAGGAGATCGAGGCGATCCGGGCGTTGCGCGACGCCTTCCCCGGGCACCCGCTGCGGCTTGACCCGAACGCGGCGTGGACCCCCTACACGTCGATCAAGGTCGCCCGTGAGCTTGACGGCGTCCTTGAGTACCTGGAGGACCCGACGCCGGACATCGACGGCATGGCCCAGGTAGCGCAGAAAGCCCCGATGCCGCTGGCCACCAACATGTGCGTGGTGGCGTTCGCCCACGTGCCGCTCGCGATCAGGGAGAACGCGGTCCAGGTAATCCTGTCCGACCACCACTACTGGGGCGGGCTGCGCCGCTCGCAGGTGCTCGCCGGGATCTGCGAGACGTTCGGGCTCGGCCTGTCCATGCACTCCAACTCGCACCTGGGCATCAGCCTCGCCGCGATGGTACAGCTGGCCGCCGCCGTGCCCAACCTCACTTACGCCTGCGACACCCACTGGCCGTGGAAGACCGAGGACGTCGTGGCCGGCACGCCGTTCACGTTCAGCGGCGGCGCGCTCAGCGTCCCGCGCGGCCCCGGGCTCGGCGTGGAGCTCGACAGGGACGCGCTGGCCAGGCTGCACGAGCAGTACCTGGCCAGCGGCCTGCGCAACCGGGACGACACCGGCTACATGCAGCGGGTGGTACCCGGCTACCAGCGCAAGCAGCCCCGCTGGTAGCGGCCGGGTCGGCATGTCGGACGCTGGCGCGCCACGACATGCCGGATATTTCAACATATGAGAGATCGGTGGCCCCGTTAGGAGGCAGCCGAATCCGTTCGGAAAAATCGGAAGCTTTATTCCGAACGGGTTCGTGTTTCACGGCCGGCGACCCCGCGTCACCACGCGCGGCGGAGCCCCGCTGACGTCGATCAGCCGGGCTGCTTGTCGACCGACGCCCGGTAGATCTCCTCGACCGAGTGCCCGAGCGTGGCGGTGAACTCCTCGTCGGTCTGGCCCTCGGTCAGCCCTTCCAGGAGCGCGCGGGAGAAGCTGGCGATCAGCGTGCGGTCGCGCGCGAGCAGGGCGCAGGCCTCGTCCCGGCTGTAGCCGCCGGACAGGGCGACGACCCGCAGCACGCGCGGGTCGGCGGCCAGTTCGCCGTACAGGCCGGCCTCGGTCGGGATGGTGATCTTGAGCATGACACGGGCGTCCGCCGGGAGCGCGCCGACGTGCTTGGCGATCGCGTCGCGCAGCATCGTCTCGGCCTGCTCCTTGTGCGGGCTCGAGATGCTGACCTCGGGCTCGATGATCGGGACCAGGCCCGCGGCGCGGATCCGGTCGGCGTACTCGAACTGCTGGTCCACGATCGCGGCGATGCCCGCCTCGTTGGCGTCCTTGATCACCGACCGCATCTTGGTGCCGAAGATCCCGTGCCGGTTGGCGCGCTCAAGCTGGTCATCAAGGGTGTCAATGGGCTTCATGAGCTGGACGTCGTCCTGCTCGGCGGCCAGTCCCAGGTCCACCTTGAGGAACGGGACGACGTTCTTGGTGTCCCAGAGGTACTGGGCGGTGGGCACGCCCTCAATGGTCCGCTCCATGGTCTGCAGGAACAGGATCGCGGCCAGGATCCGCGAGCCCACGAACGCGGCGTTCGTTATCACCCGCGTCCGCATCGCGTGCACGAGGTCGAACATCTCGTCGTCGGAGGAGTACCGGTCCCGCGCGATGCCGTACTCGGCGAGCGCGTTGGGCGTGCTACCGCCGCTCTGGTCGAGGGCGGCGAAGAAACCACGGCCGACCCTTACTTTCTCGAACTGTTCTGTGTTCACCCCTCCGCATTCTGTCACTAGGCAAGCGTGGCGAGCTAGCCCGGCGTGCCGTTAACGGGCGGCTCACGCGCGGACGTCGGGGGGTCAGGCGGGCGGGAGGCCGCCGCGCGGGCCGTCCTGGAGGTCGAGTGTGAGCGCGATGTTGCGGCGGATATCGTCGCTGATCTTGCGATCTTGGTACAGCTCGTTCAGCTTGGCGCGCTGCGCGCGGACCAGCTCGTGGCGGAGGCCGCTGGTGGGCGGCACGCTCCCTTCGCCGTCGTCGTCGCCAAGCGCGGCCCGGACCCGCTCCAGCCGCAGCTCGAACAGCTGCCGGTACACGTTCGCGGTGTCCTCGTCCACGTCGCCGTTTTCTGCGAGCTCGTCGAGCCTGGCCAGGCCGGCCTCGGTGACCCGCTGGCGGGCCAGCGCCTCGCGCCGCCGCTGCTCGTCGCCCTGGGCGAGGCCGAGCGCTTGCAGCAGCGGCCCGAGCGTGAGCCCCTGGCCGACCAGCGTCACGACCACCACGACGGCGGCGAGGAAGACCAGCGTGGGCCGCTCGGTGAACGGGTGTCCGTACGCTTCGAGCGGCAGCGTCAGGGCGATGGCCAGGGAGATCGCGCCGCGCATGCCGCCCCAGCCGATGACTAGCCGCTGCCGCCACGGGTTGCGCACGTAACCGGAGTGCCGGCCGGGGATGAACCTGATCAGCGGCGACACCATCAGCTCCCAGCCCAGCCTGATCACGACGACCGCGGCGACCACCGCGGCGGCCGTGCCCGCCAGCCACGCCACCGAGTACCCCCTGGACAGGTGGTCGACGACCGATCGCAGCTCGAGGCCGAGCAGCACGAACAGCGCCGACTCGAGCAGGAAGATCAGCGTCCGCCAGAACATCGCGCCGCTGACCCGCGACGCGGCCTGCAGCATGCCCTCGGTGCGGGTGCCCAGGTAGACGCCGGTCACCACGGTGGCGAGGACCCCGGACACGTTCAGTTCCTCGGCGGGCACGTACGCGACGAACGGGGTGATCAGCGAGACCAGGATCTGGACCGACGGATCACGGACGTAGCGCCGGACCCGCCCGATGACAAGCGCCACGACCAGCCCGTACGCGACGCCGCCGAGGACGACCTCGACTAGCCGAACCACGCCGTGCGCGAAGGTGAACGGGTGCCCCATCGCCTCGACCGCCAGCCCGAACGCGGTCAGCGCCACCCCGTCGTTGATCAGGCTCTCGCCTTCCAGGATCGTCACGATGCGGGTCGGCGCGCCCAGCCGGGTCAGCACCGAGGTGGCGGCCACCGCGTCGGTTGGCGCCACCGCCGCGGCGAACGCGAGCGCCCCCGGCCAGCCGACCTCCGGCAGCACCAGCCGGGTCACCGCGCCGACCCCGATAATCGTCACCAGTGTCGCGCCGACCGCCAGCGCGCTGATCGGCACCGCGTTCTCCCTGGTCTCGCGGGGCGCGGTGAAGAACGCGGCGTTGTACACCAGCGGCGGCAGGAACAGGAAGAGGACGACATCGGGCGGCAGGTTGATGTCCGGGACCTGCGGGATGAGGCTGGCGAGCACGCCGAGGATGACCAGGACAATCGCGTCGGGCACCTCAAGGCGGTTGGCGACTACCCGGCCGATGATCATCACGATGGCGATCGCTACCGCCAGCGTGAAGAGCTCGTATTCCCCCACGGGCCTCCCCCCGGAAGCGCTCCTGTAGACGGACGCTAGCCGAATGGGTCATCGGCCGGGTCGGCGGGTGCCCGCTCAACGTGATCCGCGCGGGCGTCGTCTAGTGGGGTGAAGGCGAAAGTCAGGAGGCTTAGTGGACAGAAAGCAGGAACGTGCTTTCGAGGAGTTCATTGCCCAGTCCGGTGATGCACTGCTGCGACTGGCGACGCTTCTCACCGCGGATCACGGACTTGGCGAGGACGTCTATCAGGAGACGCTGCACCGCCTCGCCGCCCGCTGGTCACGCGTGGACAACCCGCGGGCGTTCTGCCGGCGGGTGATGCACAACATCGTGATCGACCAGGGTCGCCTCAAGCGGCGCCAGGTCCCGGAGATCCGGCTGGCCGAGGGGCATGACGACAGTGATCCCCGGTCGGCCGATTCGACCTCGGCGGTCGAACTGCGGCCGGTGCTGTTCACCGCGCTCCGCACGCTGACGCCGCACCAGCGGGAGATCGTCGTGCTGCGCTATTTCGACGACCGCAGCGAGAGCGAGGTCGCCGAGCTGCTCGGCGTCGCACCGGGAACCGTCAGGAGCACCTTGTCCCGCGCCGTGGCGCAACTGCGCGAGCATCCCAGCCTCAGCGGGCTTTTTACGCCCGCCGCAACCAACGCAATGACGAGGAGGGTCCGTTATGCCGGACATTGATGAGGACGTCATGCGCGAGCTGATGATCCTATCCACCGCGAACCTGTTCGCGAGGCCCGCCGCCACGGCCGCGACGCTGCGGCGGCAGCGGCAGCGCCGGCTGCGCACCCGCGTGCTCGGCGTGACGGGGATCGCCGCCGCGGCCGGGCTCGCCGTCGGCACCCTGGCGATCCCGTCCGGAGCACAACCAGCGGCGCGCCCAGGCGTTGCCGCCGGTTCCGCCGGTTCCGCCGGTTCCGCCGGTTCCGCCGGGGCAACCCACGCCGCGCAGCTGACCGCAGCCCAGAAGACGCTGTACGGCCTGAGCGCCGCCGCCGCGGCGACGCAGCGCCCAGCTGGCCGGTACGTGGTCCTCGGCGAGAAGTCGGTGGACGCTGAACCCGGCGGGACGGGCAGCGAGATCGGGCCGAAGACGAGCGTCATCGACACGGTCACCGGCGGCGGCGTCACCTACCAGGACATCACGGTCTCCGGCTCGAACGGCGCCCCGCAGCCCCCCGCGGTACTGAACGCCCCTTCGGGCAGCTCGCCGACGACCGAGCAGCTCGATGCGATGCCGACCAGCACAGCCGGGCTCCGCGCCTTCCTCCTCACCCAGGCGAGGCAGCAGCTCAACCAGCAGTATGCCGAGGCGGCGCGCATGGCGAAGAAGGCGGGCAAGAAGATCGCGATCCCGGTCCCCAAGGGCCCGCAGCCGACGGACAATGACCTGGTCTTCGAGCAGGCCGCCAACCTGCTCTGGGAGCCCCACCTGAGCTCCGCGCTGCGCGCCGCCGTGTACAAGGTGCTCGCGGACACGCCCGGCGTGCGGGTCAGGACGGGGGTCACCGACAGCGCGGGACGCCCCGCCGTCGAGATCAGCCGCGTTGCGACCTTCTCTAAGGAGAACGCCGAGACGTTCGAGAACCCGAAGACCGGTGCCACGCTCGAATCCGCCTGGCTTGAGCCGACCGGCGAGTTGCTCGAGGACCTGTACCTGTCGATCACCTACACGAACCACATCCCGGCCAATCCCTACCAGGGCTGAGCACCACCCGCCGGGTTCCCCGTCCGCTGCTGAGCGCGGACGGGGAACCCGGCTTTTGGCGCAGCTACTCGTCTCTGTAGGCGGTTAGTGATCTTGAGCCGCTTGCCAGGACCGTTGAGATCAGGGCGCGGACCGCCGGGCGCTGGTCGGTCCGGTGGTTCGTGAGCATGACCAGGTCGATCGGGCCGAGCTCGGGCAAGTGGTGCCCGGGGCCGAGGGTGGTGAGCTGGGCAGGAACGAGGCTGGCGGCCATCGCCGAGATGCCGATGCCGGCCGCGACGGCCCCGATGAGGCCGTTGACGCCACGACAGAGGCAGGCGCTGCGGAACGGCAGCCTGGCCCGGTTCAGCGCCCGGCGCATCTCGGCGCGGGAGATGCTCGGCACTGGGTAGACGACGAGCGGCAGCGGCGCGGTCAGGTCGAGTTTTGTCGACGGCGTGCCGACCCACACCAGGCGCTCCCGCTTGACAAGCTGGCCGCGCTGCTCGCCGCTTGGGCGCTTGCCGATGAACACGTCGAGTCTGTCGCTCTCGAGTCGCTGGTGCAGCAGGCCGCTCTGGTCGACGGCGAGCTCGAAGTCGACGAGCGGGTTGTGCCTGCGGAAGTCGCGCAGGATCTGCGGGAGCCGGGTCAGCGCGAGGTCGTCCGACATGCCGATGCGCAGCCGCCCGCTCGGCCGGTCACCGCTGAAGTAAGCCGCCGCCTGCTCGGACGCGGCGACGATGTTGCGCGCGAACCCGACCATCGCCTCGCCGTCTGCCGTCAGCGTCACCGAGTGCGTGTCCCGCAGCACCAGCGTCCGTCCGACCTGCCGCTCCAGCCGGCGGATGTGCTGGCTGACGGTCGGCTGCTGGATGCCGAGTCGGGCCGCCGCGCGCGTGAAGCTGCCAGTTTGCTCGACGGCGAGGAACGTGGCGAGGAGCTGCGGATCATATCCCGTCATAACGGTTCATAATAACTGTTAGGTTAAACATTGTAGTTCCATATAAGTCGCCTGCCCCCGAGAATAGAAGCGGACAACACGGACAAAGGCGACCAGGAAGGCCCTCTCAGTGACAACCGCCGAGACAAATCGGCAACCGAGAGGCGCCTTCGCAGCTCTCTCCTCACGCAGCTACCGGATCTACATCGGCGGGCAGAGCCTGGCGAACATGGGCTCCTGGATGCAGAGCATCGCCCAGGACTGGCTGATCTTCAACCTGACGCACAGCTCGACCGCGGTCGGCGTGACGATGGCGCTGCAGTTCGGGCCGATACTGTTGCTCGGCTTGCACGCCGGGGCGGTGGCCGACCGGCTACCGAAGCGGCGCATTCTGCTCACCACCCAGACGCTCAACGGCATTGCCACCGCGGCGCTCGCCGTCATCACGATCACCGGCGCGGTGCGCCCGGCCTATGTGTACGCGTTCGCGCTGGCCAGTGGCATGGTCCTCGCGTTCGACAGCCCGGCCAGGCAGGCGTTCGTGACCGAGGTCGTGCCGGAGGGCCGGCTCCGCGCCGCGATCTCCCTGAACGCCGCGGTTTTCCAGGCGGCCCGGCTGATCGGGCCTGCCATCGCAAGCGTGCTCATCGCCACGGCGGGCACGGGCTGGGTGTTCGCGGTCAACGCCGCCTGCTACCTCGGCCCGACGATCGGCCTGCTGATGCTGCGGCCAGCCGAGCTCCAGCCCGCTCCAGTCGCACCCCAGGCGCATAGTAGCGTGGCGGCGACCGCCCGCTACCTGCGGCGACGTCCGGACGTGCTGTGGACGATCTTCCTCGTCGGGATGCTCGGCACGTTCGGACTCAACTTCCCGATCGTGCTGACCGCGATGGCCAAGTCGGCCTTCGGCGGTAACGCGGGCACCTACGGCCTGTTCAACATCGTGCTCGGGCTCGGGTCGGCGGGCGGCGCGGTGCTCGCCGGGGCGGGCACCCGGCCGCGGACCCGCGCCATCGTGATCACGGCGGCCATGTTCGGCATCTTGCAGGCGATCGCGGCGCTCGCGCCGGATCTGGCCGCCTTCCTGGTGCTGCTGGGGGCCATGGGCTTCGTCTACCTCGTCTGCCAGGCCATGGCCAACGCATCGGTCCAACTCGCCGTCGACCCAGACGTGCGCGGCCGCGTCATGGGCCTCTACCTGCTGGTCTTCATCGGCGGCACCCCCATCGGCGCCCCGATCATCGGCGCGGTCACGAGCCACTTCGGCGCGAGAACCGGCATGCTTGTCTGCGGCATCATCCCGGCCCTGGCCGCCGTCATCGCGGCCGTGGCCGCGACGCGACGCGCACGGCGCGCCAAGCGTGACGAGGCGGCCATCGCGGACGCGCTTCCCGTCCCCGTGGCGGCGGCGAGAGCCTAGGGCCGCCTCGGCGGCCCGTGCAGGTCATCACGTATCGTGCTGATTGGCTCGCATGGACCGCCATCCCGTGGGGATGAGTCAGCCATGACCACCGCAGGGCTAACGAACGACGTATCACTCGACGTGGTGGCCGACCTGGCCGCACAGCTGCGGGTCGACTCGATCCGCAGCTCGACAAGCGCCGGATCCGGCCACCCCACCTCAAGCATGTCGGCGGCCGACCTGCTCGCCGCGCTTGTCACCCGGCACCTGCACTACGACTGGGACCTCCCGGACTCGCCGGTCAACGATCACCTGATCTTCTCCAAGGGACACGCGTCCCCGCTGCTCTACTCGATATTCAAGGCCGTCGGGGTCGTCTCGGAAGAAGAGCTGCTGAACGGCTACCGCCGCTTCGGGCAGCGACTCGAAGGGCATCCCACGCCCATCTTGCCCTGGGTCGACGTGGCCACCGGCTCACTCGGACAGGGCCTGCCCGACGGCGTCGGGGTGGCGCTGGCCGGCAAGTACCTCGACCGGCTCCCCTACCGGGTCTGGGTCCTGTGCGGGGACAGCGAGCTCGCCGAGGGCTCCATCTGGGAGGCGCTCGACAAGGCCTCTTACTACCAGCTGTCCAACCTGATCGCCATCCTCGACGTCAACCGGCTCGGCCAGCGGGGCGCCACCGACCTCGGCTGGGACACGGCCGCCTACGCCGAGCGGGCCATGGCCTTCGGCGCCCGCACCATAGAAATCGACGGGCACGACCTCAGTGTGATCGACCACGCCTTCACCGAGGCCGCCCGCCACGTGGCGGAGGACAAGCCGACGGTCATCATCGCCAAGACGATCAAGGGCAAGGGCTTCTCCGAGGTCGAGAACAGCCCCGACTGGCACGGCAAGCCATTCCCGCCCGACATGGCGGACCGGGCGATCGCCGAGCTCGGCGGGGTGCGCAACCTGGTGATCCGCGGGCCCCGCCCGCAACCGGCCGAGCCCGGCCCGGCACTGGAGCACCCGAGCACGCTGGCGCCGCTGCCCGGCACCGGGCAGTCCGGTAGCACCGGGCCGCAGCCAAGCAAGCAGCGGCCGGTCTACAAGACCGGCGAGAAGGTGGCCACTCGGAAGGCATACGGGGACGCGCTCGTCGCGCTCGGTGCCCGGGACCCCAAGGTGGTCGCGCTCGACGGGGAAGTCAGCAACTCCACGTTCGCGGAGGAGTTCACGCGCGCCTACCCCGAGCGGTACTTCGAGATGTTCATCGCCGAGCAGCAGATGGTGGCGGCGGCGACCGGGCTCGCCGTTCGCGGCTACAAGGCGTTCGCCTCGACTTTCGCCGCGTTCCTCACCCGGGCCTACGACTTCATCAGGATGGGCGCCATCTCGGGGGTGGACCTGCGGCTCGTCGGCTCGCACGCGGGCGTCGAGATCGGCGCCGACGGCCCGTCCCAGATGGCCTTGGAAGACCTGGCCATGATCCGTGCCGTGCACGGCTCTACCGTGCTCTACCCGGCCGACGGGACAAGCACCGCGGCGCTCGTGGAGGCGATGGCGGAGACACCCGGCATCAGCTACATGCGCACTACGCGCGGCTCCTACCCGGGCCTGTACGCCGACGGGGAGGCCTTCCCCGTCGGCGGGTCCAAGACGCTGCGCTCCGGGCCTGACGACCAGGTGGCGCTGATCGGCGCCGGCGTGACGCTGCACGAGTGCCTGCGCGCCGCGGACCTCCTCGTGGCAGGCGGCATCGCGGCCCGCGTCATCGACTGCTACTCGGTCAAGCCGATCGACGTAGGGGCCCTGACGGCCGCCGCCGAGGACACCGGCGGGCGGATTGTCGTCGCGGAAGACCACCACCCGGAAGGCGGCCTCGGATCGGCGGTCGCCGACGCCCTGCTCGCCGCCGGGCAGCGCGACTTCCGGCTCACCCGGCTTGCCGTCAGTGGGATGCCCGGCTCAGGTACCGGCGCCGAGCTCCTCGCCTGGGCCGGGATCGATGCCGAGCACATCGTCGACGCCGCCAGGCAGCTGGCCAGCAGCCGGTAGTTCCCAGTTACGAGTCAGCTGGCGCAATCGTCGGTGAGGTCATCGACGATCAGGCCGAGGCCGATGCCGGCCATCCAGATGTCCTTGGCCAGGGCGGTCCCCTGCTGGGTCGGTAGCGGGGTGCCCTGCTTGCGCATGCCGGGCGTCCTGGCATACAGGCCAAGCAGGCCGCCGGAGAACGCCGCCAGGCCGGCCCCGGCGACGGCCGCCGGAATGACCGGGACAAGCAGCGCCACGCCGAGGGTGATCTCGGCCGCCGCGAGCAGCCGAACGAAGTCGGCCGGCTTGACCCGGGCCAGGACCGGGTACGCGCCGGCCGCGAAGCCGTGCAGCTGGGCGGCGGTCTCCTCGTCCGCGCGCAGCTTGCCGAGGCCCGAGTTGAGGATGAAAGCACCCGCCGCAACGCGGGGCGGCAGCT
>JAWWPV010000259.1:0-8919 GCA_033854775.1 Trebonia sp. | reverse complement strand
CCGTGCCGTCCCAGGCCACGACCGGGACGCCGAGCTCGCGGAGGGAGAAGCGGATCGCCTCCTGCTCCAGGCGCCAGACCCGCCGGGCCAGGTTGTCCGCGAACGCGCGCCGACGCGGCGGCTCGGTGTTCAGCACGTCCACCACGATCAGGGCGAAGCCGCGCTCGCGCATGTCGCGCAGCGCCTCCACGAACCGGCCGTCGAGCAGCGGGGAGAACGCGACGACCAGGGAACCGGGCGGCAGCGCGGCGCGAGGCAGACGGCTGAACACGGCGCCGCGCGCGTAGCCGGTGTCCGCCGTCAGGAGCACGTCGATGATCTTGTAGACCTGGCGGCGGCCGAGTGAGGGGGCAAGCCAGTGCGCGCCGCCCCACTGGTAGGTGATCACGCCGACCCGGTCCCGGCCGTTCAGGTACGCGCGGGCCGCGCCCGCCGCGCCGCGCAGCCCCAGGTCGAGCGCCGACTCGCCGGGCGGGCCGACGTCCGAGGTCGCGTCCACGAGCAGCACCACGTCCTGCGACCGCTCGGCGGCGAACGTGTTCACCTGGAGGCGGCCGCGGCGGGTGGTGGCCGGCCAGTTGATCGCGCGCTGCCGGTCGCCGGGGACGAACTCGCGGATGCCGTTGAACTCCGTCCCGTCGCCAGGCACCCTGGCCCGGTGCTCGCCGAGGCGGTTCGGCAGCTTGGACAGCACGACCTCGGTGCGCTGCACGGCCGGGGACGGGTAGCAGTCGACGGACGGGAGGGTGAAGGTGACGCGGCCTTCGACCAGCCGCCAGCGGTCATAGAGGGCGAGGGTGACCGTGCCGACCCCGCGCTTGCCCCAGCGCGGTACCGCGAACGTGAACCGGGCCGCGGTGCCGTTGACGGCGACGGCGCTGCCCGGCTCGATGCCACGGCCGGGCTCGAACGCCCAGCGCGCGTCGTGCTCGTCGGCGGCCACCGACACGTCGACCGCCACCGGCTCGCCCTCGTACATGCGGGCCGACGTCAGGCCGACGCGCACGCCGAGCCGGTCAGGCCGGGCGCTCCCGCCTGAGCGGCCCGGGCCAACGCGGGCCATGCCGAGGAGCAGCAGCGGCGGCCCGGCCACGCCTGCCAGTGCCGGGTTCCTGGTGAGCAGCGCCATCAGCAGGGCGGCCGCGGCGAGGGTGAGCAGGCGGCGGGCGTGCCTGGACGGGCGCCACCTGACCTGCACGTCCTCGGCCTGCACCTGGGACGACGCACCCAGGCTGGCCGTGGGGGCGGCATCGCTGACGGAACCGCCCCTCGTGATGATCATGATGCGCGGACGGCGTCCGGCGCGGGGCGGGGGTCGGTTTTGGGGGTGGGGACGCCGGCCAGGAGGCGGGACACGATGTCATCGGCGGAGACCTGGCGGACCCACAGCTCGGGGCGCAGGGTGATCCGGTGGGCGAGGGCCGGGACCGCGACCTGCTTGATGTCGTCGGGGACCACGTAGTCGCGCTGGTGCAGCAGGGCCTGGCCGCGGGCCAGCTGGACCAGGGCGAGACCGCCGCGCGGTGAGGCGCCGACCTGGATCTGCGGGTCCTTGCGGGTCGCGGTCACGATCGCGGTCACGTAGTCGAGCAGGTCGTCACTGATCTCGATCGCCTCAAGCGCGTCGCGCATCGCGAGCACGCCTCGGGCGTCGGTGACCGGGGTCAGCGCGACGTACTCGGTGGCGCGGACGACCCTCCTGCGCAGCATGTCGGTCTCGTCGTTCGCCGTCAGGTAGCCGAGGCGCAGCCGCATCAGGAAGCGGTCGAGCTGGGCTTCCGGGAGCTCGTAGGTGCCCTCGTACTCGATCGGGTTGTCCGTTGCCAGCACGATGAACGGCTGCGGGAGCCTGCGTGACTCGCCGTCCACGCTGACCTGGCCCTCGCCCATGGCCTCGAGGAGCGCGGCCTGGGTCTTCGGCGGCGTGCGGTTGATCTCGTCGGCCAGCAGGAGCTGGGTGAAGACCGGGCCGGGCCGGAAGACCATCTCGCCGTTGCGCTGGTCGTACAGCGGTGCGCCGACCACGTCGCTTGGCAGCAGGTCGGGGGTGAACTGGATTCTCGCGAAGTCGAGGCCGAGTACCTGGGCGAACGACTTGGCGATGAGCGTCTTGCCAAGGCCGGGGAGGTCTTCGAGCAGGACGTGGCCGCCGGCCAGGATGCCGATGAAGACAAGCTCAAGCGTGCGCCTTCTGCCGACGACCGCCAGCTCGAGCTCGTCGAGGATGGCGCTCGCTTTCCGCCCAACCTCATCCAAGGTCATTGGCTCTTCCGGGGTCACAACTGCTCCAATCGGTTGATCAGCCGGAAGAGGGTCCGGCCGGGAATGCCGTGCGTGCGACTCGCGCGCTCGTCGGCGTCGAGGGCCTGCGTCGGGTCGATCCACCGCCACAGGTTTTCGTCGCCGCTCGTCCGGCAGAACGTCTTCCTTGCCCTGTCCGGCTCTGTGTACAGGTTGACGGCGTGCTTCTCGGCCAGCCGGGCGGCGAGGATGTGCTCGAGGACGGGCCTCAGGTCCGACTCGTACATCGGGCGGCTGTTGAGGCTGGTGACGACGATGAACCGGCGCTGCGCGTAGCCGGAGATGGCCTTTGCCCGCTGCTTGTCCTTCGGCCGGCGCAGCCGCTCGGCGGCCGACCTGGGGATGATGCCGCGCAGCAGGAGCAGGGCGATGACGGTCGTCGCGGCGGCGACGACGACGACGCCCGGCCAGCCGGCCACCGCGGCGCCGGCCAGGGCGGCGACGGCGACCATGATGGCGGCGATGATCAGCTCGGGGAGGGCGGGGCGCCAGTTCATACCCAGCCACCGCCCGGCCTGGCCGACTGGCCGGCCTCGCCGGCCTCACTTGGCGGGCTGGCTGCTGCGGGGGCCGGCTTGGCCGCCAGTTCCTCCGCGAGCTCGTCGAGCGCCGCGCTCGCGGCGTCCCGCTGGCCCGCGCCGAGCGGGTGGGTGGAGAAGCGGGCCTCGTAGAACAGCGCGGTGAGGCGGCCCGCCGCGCCGCCACGGACGGCACCGGACGCGACCGCCCTGGCGAGGAGCTCATCGGGGGTATCGGCCGCGCCGCGCGCGGTTCCACGGTCGGCGAGGCTCCGTTCCATCGCCACGTAGCAGGCGATGATCGCCGCCCTGGCGTCGTCGATCCCCGCCAGCGCCGATCTGCCCTCGGCCACCGCCTCACGCAGCTCCTCGGTGCTCACGTCCTCGATGACCAGCGGCGCCGCCGGGCGGCGCAGCCGCGTCGACCACCAGATGCTGACCACGACCGCGGCCACGATCGCGACGATGAGCAGTCCGTACAGGATCGGGCCGAGCGGGATGTGCAGGCTCCCGCCGCCGCCGGACTTCTGCTGCGGTATCAGGCCGGTCTTGAGCTTGTGCTGCGGCGGCGGCAGCGACCGCGACTTGATGAAGAAGTGCAGGTGAAGGTCCGTGAGCAGGACGGCCGCGACGCCGAGCACGCAGACGGTGAGCACGTACTTGAGCGTGAACCGCAGCGCCTGCGGCGGCTCGACGTCCTTCTCCGCCGCCGCGTAGGGCCTGGAGTCGGCCACGCGCCTTGCCGCCGCGTCCCTGGCCAGGACCAAGAGCAGCAGCGTGACGAAGATGACCTCAAGCGCGATGCCGATCGCGACGCCATCGGCCTTGAGCGGTCCGTTCCAGCCCGGCGCGGGCACCACTCCGCGCAGCCCGGCGATCACGAGCAGGACCAGCAGCACCAGCGGGAGCAGTCGCGCGATCTGCTGCCGGGCTGTCATCGTGGGCGGCTCCTAGCCGGGGCGGTTTCTTGCGACATGAACGATACTCCGGACATGGCCGCGTGCCCCATGGCCCGCTGCCGCCGGTCGAGGCATGCACGAGAGCCAACAAAAGCCAGGGGATCGCTTAGGGGATGAGGACGATCTTGCCGCGCACGTGGCCCTTGGCCAGCTGGGCGTAGGCGGCGCGGACCTCGCCGAGCGGGAACGTCTGCGCCAGCGGGACCTCCAGCTCCTTGGCCGCGGCGAGGGCGGCGAGCTCGCTCAGCGTCGCGGCGCTCGCGCCCGCGGCGTTCCCGTCCACCTTGACCCCGTACTTCGCCGCGGCGTCGAAGCGGACGATCGTGTCGACGCGCTGCGGGCTCACCTTGAGGTCGTTCAGCGCCAGTTCCACGTAGTCGCCGCCCTGCGTGTCGAGGAACACGTCGACGCCCGAGTTCGCCGGGACGGCGTCCCGGATGCGCTCGGCCACGCCGTCACCGTAGACCACGGGTATCACGCCGTGCCGGGTGAGCCAGTCATGGTTGGACGGGCCGGCCAGGCCGATCACCGTCGCGCCGTTCCGCTCGGCGAGCTGGACGGCGATCGAGCCGACGCCGCCGGCGGCACCGGAGACGACGACGGTGTCGCCGGGCTTGACGCCGACCGCGCGGACCATGGCCCACGCCGTGAAGCCGACGACCGGGATCGCCCCCGCGACCTCCCAGGGCAGGCCGGCCGGCTTGCTTGCCAGGTTCGCCGCCTCCGCCACCACGTACTCCGCCTGACTCGACCGGGTATCGACCCAGCCGATCACCTCATCGCCTGGCGCGACCGTCGTGACGTCAGGGCCAAGCCGGTCGACGACCCCCGCGAAGTCGCTGCCCTGTCCAGAAGGGAACGTGGCGGGAAAGAGGTCGTGCAGCGCTCCCTCGCGGATCTTCGCCTCGCCCGGGTTGATGCCCGCCGCCTTGACGTTGATCAGGACCTGGCCTGGTCCAGGCGCCGGCACCGGGACGTCGCGCACGTCCAGCACCTCTACCGGGCCGTATTCGTCGAACCGTACCGCCTTCATCGTTGCCTCCGGTCATCGCTTCGGCCGCTCGGGCACCGCGTGGCTTCCTGCCGTCCCGCGGCTGTCGGGCCTTTTCCCCAACCCCAGCCTGTCAGTAGTTATGCCCCGCCGGAGACATGTCCTCCCGGGACGCGCCCAGGTAACGGGACGGCCGCCGGGACCCGTGCCCGCGGCCGGTGAACACAGCGAGTTCTGCCGCCGCCTGGCAATACCCTACTAAATTGGTCGTAATTATTGACAAGCCGGGAACCCGGTGACAGTCTGGACATGCGGCCCGGCGCCGACCGTACGGGCCGCACCAAGAGCTACCCCGGGAGGGCGCCGCAGTGTCAAACGTACGCCGGGTGATCTCCAGGGGAAATATCATCACGTAGGGATTTTTATGCTGCATGTCCGATTCCCCGTTACCCATGGACAGTCGTAGACCATGACCGCTGTTGACAACGCTGCACGCGAGGTCGGGAACGCGGGCCCGGCGGAGGTCTCCCCTGCCCAGTTGCGCGAGGCGATGGGGCACTTCGCCACCGGGGTCACGGTTGTCACCTCGGTCGGGGCGGACGGCGAGCCAGTCGGGACAACCGCGAACGCGGTCACGTCGCTCTCGCTTGAGCCGCCACTGGTGCTCGTCTGCTTCGACCTCCAGAGCGAGACGCTTGCGGCCATCCGGGGTCACGGGGCGTTCGCGGTCAATGTGCTCGGCACCCGGCAACACCACCTGTCCACCAACTTCGCCCGCAGGGGCCTGGCGGCCGTCTGGGACGAGGTCCGGCACCAGCGCGGGCCGACCGGCTCCCCCCGGCTGGCGGACGTGATCGCGATCATCGAGTGCACCGTCGAGCACTCCATGCCCGGCGGTGACCACGAGATCGTCGTCGGCCGCGTCCGGCACGTGGAGACGAATGGCGACGGGGCGAACCCGCTTCTTTTCTGGCGCGGCCGGTACGCGTCCCTTGACGGGCATCTCCCCGGGTAAGCGACCCTTGACCGAGGCCGCGATCAGGGGAAGCGCGGCCGTCGCCCACTTGCCCACGGCCGCCGGCAGGTCCGCGAGCTCGGGTTCCGTGACGTACAGGCCGCGGGCCGGGACCGTGGCGCCGAGCTCCACGAGGACCGGGCGGAGGTGGACCTCGACGGCCAGCAGGTGACCAGGCCAGCCGCCGGTCATGACCGGGACCGCGGTGACGCCGGCCAGCCCGTTGTTCCCGTAGCGGTCGAGGAACGCCTTGAGCATGCCGGTGTAGGCGGCCTTGTAGGTGGGCGACGCGAAGACCGCGATGTCGGCGGCGGCGACCTGGGCGGTCAGCTCTGCCAGTTCCTCGTCTTCCCAGTTGAACAGGCGGGGCGCGTGGCCGGCCAGGTCGATGACGGGGCGCGTCTCGGCGCCGGGCAGCTCCTTGGCCAGGGCGTCGGCGACGGCCAGGGCGACCGAATGGGTCCTGGAGGCCGGCTTGGGGTTACCGGTGACGACTGCGATCCTGGTCATGATGCCGCGGCCTTCTCCCTAGTGCTCGGCTCCGCGCGGGTGAGGGCCGGCGGGACGCCCTCGCCGGACCAGTATGCCTTTTTCTGGTCCGGGTAACCGGGCCAGATGAACGCGGTGGCGCTGCGCAATGACATCGTTCCTTGCCGCTTCTCTTGATAAGTCTACTTTTTCGATGGGTTTAATGTACATCATGCGCCGGCTGGCTGGCCAGGGAGCCGGGGCGTCCGCGCGTTGGCAGCGGGGCACAGGCGCGTCGTGTTCCTGTTGGGAGTTGGCGATCTTCGTAAACCGGGCACCGCGGCGTATCGTCGCCAGCATGAAGGTGCGGGAGATGCGCAAGCTCGTCCAGCTGCGCGGAGTGACGCTCGACCCGACCGCGCGGCGGCTCGGCGCCTGCTACGACGTGGCCGACCTGCGGCTGGCGGCCAAGCGGCGCATCCCCCGGCCGGTATTCGACTATGTGGACGGCGCCGCGGACGAGGAAATCGCGGTCGCCGCTAACCTGGCGGCCTTCCGCTCCTGGCGGTTCCTGCCCCGGGTACTCGCGGGCGTGGCGTCGGCGGACACGTCCGCTGCCGTATTCGGGGCGACGCTCCCCGTGCCTCTCCTGCTCGGGCCGGCCGGGTACACGCGGATGCTGCACCCGGACGGTGAGATCGGCGCGGCCCGCTCGGCGCTGCGGCACGGGCTGCCGTACACGCTGTCCACGATGGCGTCGACCGGGATCGAGGAGCTGCGGTCCGCGGTTGGCCCGGGTGGCGACCTGTGGTTTCAGCTCTACCTGACCAGGAACCGGGCCCAGTCCTTCGACCTGGTCGCACGGGCCGCGGACAACGGGTTCTCGACGCTCGCGGTGACGGTGGACACGATCGTGGCGGGCAACCGGGTGCGGGACCTGCGCAACGGGCTGTCAATTCCGCCCGCGCTGACCTTGTCGACCGTCGCGTCGGTGGCGGTGAAGCCGTCCTACTGGTACCACCTGCTTGCCGGGCCGGCGCTCGACTACGCCAACTTCGCCGGGCGGGCGCCGACGACGGTGATGAAGACGGCAGACTTCTTCGACGCCGACCTGAACTGGTCGGATATCTCTGATCTGCGGGCCCGGTGGGCGGGGAAGCTGCTGCTCAAGGGTCCGGTGGGACCCGCGGACGCGCGGCGGGCTCTTGAGCTTGGCGTGGACGGGGTGCAGTTGTCCAACCACGGGGGGCGGCAGCTGGACCGTACCGTGGCGCCCGTTGACCTCATTGCGCCGGTGCGGGAGGCCGTGGGGCCGTCGTTCACGGTGCTCGTCGACTCCGGTGTGCGCCATGGGGCGGACGCGGCGATCGCGCTCGCCCTGGGAGCCGACGCGGCGGTGCTCGGGCGCGCCTACCTGTACGGGCTGATGGCCGGCGGCGAGGCCGGCGTGGATCGCGCGCTCAACCTGCTCATCCGGCAGTTCAAGTCCACGATGCAGTTCCTCGGGATGACTTCGGTCGCCGAGTTGCGCAAGTACGGCCGCGACCTGCTCACCCGTGAGGCATAAGCGCCGTACGCGACGCATGGGGTTCGCCTGGCCGAGGGCTGACGGGCTATTGGCCCTGGGGGCCCGAGGCTCACTAGAGCTGCGCCTCGGGCCCCGAGGGCCAGGACGTTTTGGCCCTCGGGGCCCGAGGGCCGACTGGTGTCCGGAGCCGCTGGCCGGATGGGGAGCTGCCGACGCTTACAGGCGGGGCGGGAGAGGCGGGCGGGGCGGAAGGGACGGGCGGGGCGGGAGAGGCGGGCGGCGCTTGGCCGGGCCGGCAGACGGGTCAGGGAGCGAGGGCCTCGGGTTCTCCTCAAGCAGGGTCAGGGCCCGGTCGACGGCCACCTCAAGCTGGGGGTCGTGCCCGACGGCCCAGTCGTCCGGGGTGATCAGCACCTCCGTGTCGGGGTCGACGCCGTAGTTCTCCACGGACCAGCCGAACTCCGTGAACCAGGAGGCGTAGCGCGGGATCGTGATCCGGGTGCCGTCAACGAGGCCGTGCCCTGACCCGTCGATGCCGACCACGCCGCCCCAGGTGCGGGTGCCGATCACCGGGCCGAGGCCGAGCGTCTTGATCGCGGCGGTCACGATGTCACCGTCGGAGCCGGCGAACTCGTCGGTGAGCGCGACGAGGGGGCCGCGCCGCGCCTCCTGCGGGTAGCTGTAGGGGCGCAGGTGGCGCGGGATCTTCCAGCCGATGATCCGGCGGGCGAGCTTCTCGACGATCAGCTGCGAGGTGTGCCCGCCCCGGTTGCCGCGCACGTCGACGATCAGGGCGTCGCGGGCCATCTCGGCGCGCAGGTCGCGGTGCAGGTGCGCCCACCCCTCCCCCATCATGTCCGGCACGTGCAGGTAGCCGATCCGGCCGTCGGACCTGGTCCTGACGAACTCGCGGCGGCCCGACACCCAGTCCTGGTAGCGGAGGCGGCGGTCGTCGAACAGCGGGACGATCACCACCCGGCGCGTCTCAGGGAACTCAAGCGCGGGGGCCTCGTCCGCCTCGCCGGCGTCCGCAGACGCGCCGGCAGAGGCAGAGGCGCCGGCAGAGGCAGAGGCGCCGGCAGAGGCAGAGGCGCCGGCAGAGGCAGAGGCGCCGGGAGAGGCGCCGGCGCCGGTCTCGC
>JAWWPV010000258.1:0-5778 GCA_033854775.1 Trebonia sp. | reverse complement strand
CCGCCGATGCCGCCGTCACCGCCGAAGCCCTCGCCGACGCCGTCCCATCCGGTGAGCGGCTTCGATACCTGCACCGCCCCGTCGACGTCAACGATGCGCACCTGGCGCAGCGACTACGCCGCCGCCGGTGTCTACATCGGCGGGGCGAACGCGGCCTGCGCGGTCGGCAACCTCTCCGCCGGCTGGGTGAAGTCCGTGGCCAGCATGGGCTGGGGGCTCCTGCCGATCTACGTCGGCCCGCAGGCTCCGTGCTGGGGCGCCGGCAGCGGGGTGCTGATCAACCCTGGTAGCGCCGCCGCGCAAGGCAGCGCGGCCGCCGCGGACGCGATCGGCGACGCGCGGTCCGTCAGGCTTCCCGCCGGCTCGCCGGTCTACTACGACATGGAGGCCTACAACGGCGGCACGAGCTGCACGGACGCGGTTCTTCAGTTCCTCGGTGCCTGGGACCGCCAGGTGCAGGCCGCCGGTTACGTGACCGGCGTGTACTCAAGCCAGGACTCCGGCATTGTCGACATGCAAACGGGAACCGTCAAGAAGCTGTCCGGCTTCACCCCGCCCGAGGCGGTCTGGATCGCGCTGTGGGACAACGTCGCGTCGCTCAACGACGGGGCGCTGACATGGCCGCTGACCGACCGGAGCAAGCAGTACGCGGGCAACGTCAACGCGACGATCGGCGGGATCACGATGAACATAGACAGGGACTTCGTGGGCGGGCCGCTGGCCCGTTTACCCAGGAGGATCCGCCGGCCCGGGGACGAGGGCGGGCCGGCCAAACCGGTTCGCGTGAACCGCCGTGGACTCATAAGCTCACGACATGGCCCTACGCAGCGACCGCCTCGACGCCATCGTCAACCTGAGCAAGCGACGCGGGTTCGTCTACCCGTCCAGTGAGATCTACGGCGGTTTGCGTGCCGCGTGGGACTACGGTCCGCTCGGCGTGGAGCTGAAGAACAACGTCAAGCGCCAGTGGTGGCGCTACATGGTCCAGGAGCGCGACGACATCGTCGGCCTGGACTCGAGCGTGATCCTCGCCCGCGAGGTGTGGGAGGCCAGCGGCCACGTCGCGACGTTCACCGACCCGCTGACCGAGTGCCTCAACTGCCACCATCGCTTCCGCGCCGACCACCTCATCGAGGTCTACGAGGAGAAGCACGGCCACGTCCCGGCCGGCGGCCTTGACGACATCAACTGCCCGAACTGCGGGGTCAAGGGCCAGTTCACCGAGCCGCGGAACTTCAACGGCATGCTGCGCACGTACATCGGCCCGGTTGAAGACGAGAGCGGCCTCGCGTTCCTGAGGCCGGAGACCGCGCAGGGTATCTTCATCAACTACAAGAACGTGCTGACGACGAGCCGCAAGAAGGTCCCGTTCGGCATCGGCCAGGTCGGCAAGTCGTTCCGCAACGAGATCACGCCGGGAAACTTCATCTTCCGCACCCGCGAGTTCGAGCAGATGGAGATGGAGTTCTTCGTCAAGCCGGGCACGGACGAGGAGTGGCACCAGTACTGGATCGACCACCGCCGCGACTGGTGGACCGGCCTGGGCGTGAACCCGGACAACCTGCGGCTGTACGAGCACCCGAAGGAGAAGCTGAGCCACTACTCGAAGCGAACGGTCGACATCGAGTACCGCTTCGACTTCGCCGGCTCGGAGTGGGGCGAGCTTGAGGGCATCGCGAACCGCACCGACTTCGACCTGTCAAGCCACCAGGCCAAGTCCGGCGTGGACCTCTCCTACCTCGACCAGGAGTCGGGCGAGCGGTACACCCCGTACGTCGTCGAGCCCGCGGCGGGCGTGGACCGGGGCACGCTGGTCTTCCTCCTGGACGCCTACCACGAGGACGAGGCACCGGACGCCAAGGGCAAGCTGGAGAAGCGCACGGTCCTGCGCCTCGACCCGCGCCTGGCCCCGGTCAAGGTCGCGGTCCTGCCGCTGTCCCGCAACGCGGACCTGTCACCGAAGGCGAAAGACATCGCGGCGATGCTCCGCCAGCGGTGGAACACGGACTTCGACGACGCCCAGGCGATCGGCCGCCGCTACCGCCGCCAGGACGAGATCGGCACCCCGTTCTGCGTCACCGTCGACTTCGACACCCTGGAAGACCAGGCCGTCACGGTCCGCGATCGCGACACCATGACCCAGGAGCGCATCGGCATCGACGCCCTGGCCGGCTACCTCGGCGACCGCCTGCCGCTCTGGTAAGCGGGTCCACGGCCGGGACCCTCACATCAGGGCGGAGATGATCGTGTCCAGGGTTGAGGCGTGCTCGGTAGCCGCCGGGCGGCGGGTGGCCGGGGTTTCCGCCCGCGAGGCGCGGTCGTAGATCTCGGCGGCGGCCTCATGGAAGCCCTCCGGGAGGCCGGCCGCGCTCATCGAGGCGGCGATCTCCTCCATCTCGGCGACCCAGCGCCAGCCCTTCGCGGCCGCCGCCGCGGCCGATCGCTCCGACTGAGCGGTGAGGCTCGGCTGGGAGAGCTGCCACTCGGCCAGCAGCGTCCGCTCGACCCCGCCCGCCCTGGCGAGGGCGCGGGCCGCGAGCAGCAGGGCGGAGCTGCCCTTGGTCCAGGCGGCGTAGGCCATCTTGACCGTCGACGCCGCGTACAGCGGGCCTTCGGCGACGCGGGCGTCCAGCGGTGAGCGGTTGAACAGGACGCGGACCTCGTCCGTGCGCGGGCCGGACAGGTAGAGGCGCGTGTGGCCGGCGACCTCGGGCGGCTGTCCGATGATCCCCCCGTCGACGTAGGCGGCGCCCGCGGCGGTGACGATGGCGGCGACCTGCTCGGCGGTCGCGACCGAGATCGCGTTGGCGTCGACGTAGCACCCGGTGTACCCGGCGGCGGCGACCTGGCGCGCGACGTCGAGGGCCGCGTGCGGCGGGCAGATCGACAAGATCACGGAGGACTTCGCGATGAGCCGGTCGAACTTCACCCCGGTCAATCCGGCGGCGAGGGCGCGCCCGGTCGTCGCCCTGGACCGCCCGGCGGGATCCCAGAGCACCTCATGACCAACCGAGACGAGGCAGCCGCCCACGGCGGCCCCCATCTCCCCTGGATGCAGTAGCCCGACCGTCGCCATAGGCCCTCCAGCGCGTTAGCGGTGCTTCGCCCCCATTGTGCCGGTTCGCCTTGTCAGCCAGCCGCCCCGGGTCGCAACCGCAGCAGAACCGGTACCTGTTCCCGTGGATCATTTCGGCGCAAGCCACTACCAGGCGTCGGTGCCGTCCAGCACTCCGGCGGGCGGCGGCAGGGAGCTTGGCGAGGCCCACGTAGCCTTCTCCCGGTTCGCGGTGACGCTGTCGCGTGCAGGCTTGTCGGGAGGCGCAGCGTGTACGCGGTGTGAGCGGCGTCACCCGGGAGGCGCCAGGGCGACCCACGGGCGAATTGGTAAAGATCGCGCCAAGTTGGTCATGTGCCCGCAGTTCTCAATTCACGCACCGGAATTGCCGAAGTCAGGACCTAGGTGCATTCGTCCGGTCTAAACCAGCGGTCTATACCAGTAGCTGTGAAGAGGTCTAAACCACTGGTCAGGCGGGTTGAACCCGTGGTCGCACCGTGTTTTACCCCACACTATAACCCTCATTGTCGGGGTATATCTGCTTGTGTAACGTCGTATTTCTTAGACCAGATCTGAGCCGGGTAGAGTCCTTACAACGGAACGTGCCGGCGCGAGGAGCGTTTCAGTGTCGAAGTTCGTGTATGACTTCACTGAAGGTAACAAGGATCTCAAGGACCTCCTGGGAGGCAAGGGCGCGAACCTTGCCGAGATGACCAATCTCGGCCTGCCCGTGCCCCCGGGGTTCACGATCACGACCGACGCGTGCCGCTACTACCTAGCGCGCGGCACCACCCCCGACGGCCTTGACGATGAAGTCAGCACCCACCTGCACGCACTGGAACAGGCCATGGGCCGCAAGCTCGGCGATCCCGCCGACCCGCTCCTCGTCAGCGTCCGGTCGGGCGCCAAGTTCTCCATGCCCGGCATGATGGACACCGTCTTGAACGTCGGCCTGTCGGATGAGTCGGTCAACGGCCTCGCCAAGCAGTCGGGCAACGAGCGGTTCGCCTGGGACGCCTACCGGCGGCTGATCCAGATGTTCGGCAAGACCGTGCTTGACGTTGACGGCGAGCACTTCGCCCGTGCCCTCGACGCCGCGAAGCAGGCCAAGGGCGCGACGAGCGACACGGAACTGAACGCCGAGGACCTCAAGGCGCTTACCGCGACCTTCAAGGAACTCGTCGTGGAGCACGCGGGACGGGAGTTCCCGCAGGACCCGCGTGAGCAGATGGACCTCGCGGTGCTGGCGGTCTTCGACTCGTGGAACTCCGACCGCGCGGTGCTGTACCGCCGGCAGGAGCGGATCCCGGCGGACCTCGGCACGGCGGTCAGCATCGTGGCGATGGTCTTCGGCAACCTGGGCGACGATTCCGGCACGGGCGTGGCGTTCACCAGGGACCCCGGCACGGGCGCGCAGGGCGTCTACGGCGACTACCTGCAGAACGCGCAGGGCGAGGACGTCGTGGCGGGCATCCGCAACACGGTGCCGCTACAGGACCTCGAGCGGATCGACAAGACCTCCTACGACCAGCTCATGGCGATCATGCGGACGCTGGAGAACCACTACCGCGACCTGTGCGACATCGAGTTCACCATCGAGCGCGGCAAGCTCTGGATGCTGCAGACCCGGGTCGGCAAGCGGACCGCGGCGGCCGCCTTCCGCATCGCGACGCAACTGGTGAACCAGGGCATGATCGACCTGGACGAGGCGCTCACCCGCGTGACAGGCGACCAGCTCGCCCGGCTGATGTTCCCGCGCTTCGACATCTCGGGCGAGGGCATCACGCGGCTGACCAAGGCGATCTCGGCCTCGCCAGGCGCGGCCGTCGGCAAGGCCGTGTTCGACTCGAAGACCGCCGTGGCGTGGGCCGAGGCCGGCGAGCAGGTCATCCTCGTCCGCCGCGAGACGAACCCCGACGACCTGCACGGCATGATCGCTGCCCAGGGGGTGCTTACCTCCAGGGGCGGCAAGACCAGCCACGCGGCCGTGGTCGCCCGCGGCATGGGCAAGACCTGCGTCTGCGGCGCGGATGAACTAGTCGTCGACGCGGCGGCCAAGTCCTTCACCACCCCGGACGGGACGGTTGTCAGCGAGGGCGACGTGATCTCCGTCGACGGCACCTCGGGCGCGGTGTACCTGGGCGAGGTCCCGGTGATCGCGTCCAACGTCGTGCAGTACTTCGAGGGCGAACTCGCTCCCGACTGCGATGAACTCGTCGCCGCCGTGCACGCGATCATGTCCCACGCCGACGCGGCGCGGCGCCTCGGCGTGTGGGCCAACGCCGACAACGGCCCGGACTGCGCGCGGGCCCGGCGCTTCGGCGCGGGCGGCGTCGGCCTGGTCCGGACCGAGCACATGTTCCTCGGCGAGCGCCGCCAGCTGGTCGAGGACCTGATCCTGGCCGAGACGGATGCGGCAAGGAAGGCCGGGCTCGACGCGCTTGAGCCACTCCAGCGCGGCGACTTCACCGAGATCCTTGCGGCCATGGACGGGCAGCCGGTGACGATCCGGCTGATCGACCCGCCGCTGCACGAGTTCCTGCCCGACTACACCGCGCTCAGCGTCAAGATCGCCCTGGCGGGCGACAAGGCGACGGAGAAGGACCTGCGGCTGCTTGAGGCGGTGCGCCGCCTGCACGAGCAGAACCCGATGCTCGGCCTGCGCGGCGTCCGCCTGGTGCTTGTCATCCCCGGCCTGCTCGACATGCAGGTCCGCGCGATCG
>JAWWPV010000257.1:0-3673 GCA_033854775.1 Trebonia sp. | reverse complement strand
AAACATCAGCTTCCCGGGGTTGCTCGACGTGCGGCTCGGTCCACTACACTCAGCGACCGATCCGGTCCTGAACCGCCGGCATCACATAGCCGCGCGGGACCCGCAAGTATGAATACCAGCCCAACACATGATTAATAACTGGGCGGATGCTTCCTCTATTCGCACTATAGGTCGGCGCGCATGAGGCGGGAGGCGTCGAACCTGCGGCTCAGCGGGATGATCATCCGGAAGTGGCGCTGGCCGGTAAGCGGCCTGGGCTTCCGATCAAGTCAAGTACGCGTTCAAGGGCGGGGACGGCTGCTTCGCGGACGACGTAGCGGGTGATTCCGAGTTCCTCGGCCTGGGAAAGTATCTGCGCGGCCATCTCTTCGTGGCTGCCGATGAGCAGGAAGGGGGTGCGGGCGAGATCCTGCGTCGTGGCGCCGGCGATTTTCGTGCTGAGGTCGTCGATGGCGGCTGTCCTGTTTCCGGTGACCTCGACCACCTGCACCAGTGCCTCGATGACCGGCCTGCTGGCCGCCAGTCGCGCTTCCTCCCGGACGGTCCGCAGCTGGCGGTCCAGGTCGGCCCGAGACCACCGGACCTCGTGATGATGCCCGTCGGGCAGCGTGCGGCCAAGCCCGCTGAGGGCGACCACGTCAGCGTGACGGGCAGCCGCCCGAAGGATGAGCGGGTGCCCGCCCCCGACTGCGAGCTTGACCCTCTCGCCGACTGGCAGGTCCTCCAGCCGCGATTCGCGCAGGGCCACGTACCCGCCTTCCCGGCTGACTGCCTGCCCCCGCAGGAGTGCTGCAACGGCCGCGGCGAACTCCGCCAGCCGCTCCGCCCGCTGGCTCGGACCTGGCCGCTCCCGGCCGACATCCGTCCACTCGCGGGGCGTGTGACCAGCGCCGAAGCCCAGCAGGACCCGGCCTGGGGCGAGGATGTCGAGAGTGGCCGCGTCCGCTGCCACGTGCACAGGCTCGCGGACGCCGGCCTGCACCACGTAGGTGCCCAGCTGCAAGGTCTGAGTCACAGCGGCCGCACTTCCCAGGGCAGGCCATGGCGAAGCTCCAGAGCCTGGATGGTCACCCATCAGCAGACCGCGGAAACCGGACGACTCCAGCCGACGCGCGAGGGACAGCCAGGAACGGAGATCAACGGGCGCAGCTTGCACGCTCACGGCGATGTCAGGCATGCAACGAAACTGCCTGCTGCAGTAGCCTCGATGCAAGCCATTCGGCGACCGGCGAACGCGGGGCGACCTCGTCGAGGAATTCGACTTCGCTCCGGAGGAAACGCAGGAGATTACCCTTGCCGCCTACGTGCGGGCCCTCGGCGGAAAGCTCAAGATCATCGCTGACTTCGGCGATGAGACCTACGTACTGGGTTAAGGCATAACAACGCCACGCAGAGCCTCCAAAAGCGAGCGGCTCACGCCCGAATACCTCGTCAGTCGTCGAGCGGGACGGGTTTCCCGGTGTCGGCGTCGGTAAGGAGGATCGCCTCTACGGGGCAGGACACCGCGGCGTCCCGGACCTGGTCGTCGGGCTCGGTCAACGCTCGCACCGGGCTGGAATGCTGCGACTCGTCGAACCGGAACCGATCCGGCGCGGTGCCCAGGCACATGCCGGAGCTGATGCACAGCCTGGTATCGACCGTCACCCGCCACGTCATGCGTCGTCCCAGGTGACGGGGAGCTCGCGCATGCTGGCGATCGACTGCCCCTCGCGGAATTCGAGCTCGGACATCGGCACGGTCATCCGCAGGCCGGGCAGCCGGGTCAGCAGCCCGCGGAACGCCTCCTGCAGTTCCATCCGGGCGAGCTGCGCGCCGAGGCAGTGATGGGCGCCCGCGCCGAAGCCCAGGTGGGTCTTGGGTGCGCGTCCCACGTCAAGCCGGTCCGGGTCGTCGAACGCCGCGGGGTCTCGGTTGGCAACGTTGAACGACGGCAGGACGGTTTCCCCGGCCGGGATCGTGACCCCGCCGAGGCGCACCTCTTCCCGGGTGACCCGCGCCAGCGGGACGAACCCGCTGCCGCTGATGATCACGTACCGCAGGAGCTCTTCCACCGCTGCGGGGATTAGTCCGGGGTCGGCGCTGAGCCGGGCCAGCTCGTCCGGGTGCTGGCACAGCGCCACGAACGACATGTTGATCGAGTTGGCGGTGGTCTCGTGGCCGGCGGCCAGCAGCCCGATGCAGAACTGGACGAGTTCGTCTTCCGTGAGCTTGCCGCCGGAGTCCCGCGCGTCGATGAGTACGCTGGTCAGGTCATCCTCGGGTGCCTTCCGCTTCTGGGTGATCAGCTCTGATATGTAGCGGCTCATGGAGGCGTATGCCTCGTCTATCTTGTCCCGTGACCTGCTCCAGTCGGCGAATATCGCGTTCGACCATTCGTGGAAGCGGTCGACGTCCGCTATGGGCACGCCGAGCAGGACGCATATCACGCTTGCCGGAACCATGAGCGAGAACGAGTGCGAAAGGTCCGCGGGCCGCGACCCGGCAAGCATCGTGTCGATCAGGTCGTCGACAATCCGGGCGACTCGCGGGCGGAGGGCCTGGATGCGCTTCTCGGTGAACGCACCCGCCACCAGCTTGCGGAGGCGGGTGTGCTCTGGCGGGTCCATGGCGATCATGGCATCGGCGAGCGTCGCTTCCACGCCGTACACCTGGCGGCCTGGGGCAAAGAGGAGCGCGCGGGAGTAACGCTGATCGATCATCACTTCCCGCGCCTCGTCGAAACCTGTGACCAGCCACGCCGTGGAATCGTTCGGCAGCCGGACCTTGTTGACCGGGCATTGCGCCATCAGTTCCCGCACTTCCGGACCGGGGTCATAGGGTACCGGGGAGGGTGGGAATGGGAACCGCGGAGCTTCGGACTGAGCAGACATGTGCGCAAAACCTCCGGATGCCGCCTTACCCCGGTTCGACTCTACAGTCGAGCGTGTTTCACCGACTACCTTGAAACCATGATCAATTTCGCCGAAAGAAGATTTCGCACGGAATGACGATTTCCCGTCGAACGTGGCAGCCGTGACCCGTTTTATCGAACAGGTTGCCAGCGAGACATGAAAGCCACCAGGGAATGACCAGCGACGACGCGGCAGCGTCATGCGGCGCCGCCGCCACCGGGGAGGTGAGGCCAGTGCCGTCCGATATCACCGTGGCACACCAGCCCCGGATGTACGACTACGTGCTCGGCGGATGCTTCCTCTAAACACACATTATTCGCGCGGGCTAGGTACGGTCTAGTCTGGCCGCGATGTCGTCTATGGGCTCCTCGGAACCTGGGAGCTTCCGGAGAAAGGGGGCCAGCCGCGATATCAGCTCGGGAATTGGAGGGAACGCGGGCCGTAAAGTCGCTGACCTGGGCAACTCACCGACCGCGAGCAGCCGTGATTGACTCCTGTTCGCCCTGGCTAATTGCACGTCAATTGCACGCGGAGCGTCCCCTGACCTGCACGGACGCGCACGCTCCACCCGGCTGGTCATCCCGGCACCGACCCCGGCCACATGAGGGGATCGTCCATCCTGGGCCCAGAGGTTCCCGTCGGAGGCAGCCTGTCG
Organism: Trebonia sp.; assembly: GCA_033854775.1. Lineage (GTDB taxonomy): Bacteria > Actinomycetota > Actinomycetes > Streptosporangiales > Streptosporangiaceae > Trebonia. The sequence goes on along the minus strand of JAWWPV010000257.1, from coordinate 127 downwards.
TAGTGACGGTGATACCAGGCAGCAGGCTGTCGGGGAGGGAACTGAAAGTCCCCTCCCCGAGCGGTAACCGGTGGCCGCCGCTCAGCTGATTACGAGCCTGCGGGGCCGCCGGGCGGTACGCCGGTAC
>JAWWPV010000256.1:0-13583 GCA_033854775.1 Trebonia sp. | reverse complement strand
GAGCGGCCCGGCGAGGGCCACGGGCTCGGGCCGCTCGACCCGGACCTGTGCCGCGCACTCGCCATCGCCGCCGCCGGCAGCCCTTTCAGCCGCCTGTGCGTGACGGTCACCGACCCGGACGGCATCGCTGCCGGCCACGGGTGCGCGCGAGCCGCCCGCCGCGGGAAACGCCCGATCGCCGCAGAGCCCGTCCGCCCCGGTCCGTCACGCGGTGACGCGGCACTGCCCGCCCGGGTGAACCTCACGATCACCGCCGGCCGCCTCGCGGAACTCGCCGCATCGACCGGGCCGCCGGGCCGGGCCGCCTGGGGCTTCACCCCAGGCACCGGCCCCCGACCGCCAGGCGGGTACGGCAGCTGCACCCTTACCCTGCCCAACGGCAGGAACCTCACCGTGGAACTGCGGCCAGTGCCCACGCTCGAATGCGACCACCGTTATGAGTCGCACGCCTACCAGCCGAATGAGACGCTCCGCCACCTCGTGCAGATCAGGGACGCAGAGTGCACGTTCCCGCCCTGCTCCAGGCACGCGCGCGAATCCGACTTCGAGCACGCTACCCCGTACGACAAAGGCGGACGGACGTGCGCGTGCAACTCCGGCGCCCGCAGCCGCGCCTGCCACCAGGTGAAACAGTCACCAGGCTGGAAAGTCACCCAGCCAAAGCCCGGGTGGCACCGGTGGGAGACGCCGAGCGGCCGCACCTACATCCAGGGCCCGAAGCGATACCCGGCCTAGCCCCCGGCCTGGCGGCAATTGGGCCGACCTGTATTGAAATTTCTGGAAACGGGCACTGGCAGGCTCGCGTCCCGGACAAGGATTAGCCACGAATGCGACGTGGCCGTGTTCCAGGGCGGAAGGGACGGGCGGGATAGGCATGGAGCCGCTGACGGGTGATGATCCGGATCAGATTGCCAGCTACCGGCTGCGCGCGCGGCTGGGGGCGGGCGGGATGGGGCGGGTGTACCTCGCGTTCACAGCGGGCGGGCGGCCGGTCGCGCTTAAGGTGATCCGGCCGGAGCTTGGTGATGACCGGGATTTCCGTGACCGCTTCCGGCAGGAGGTGGAAGCCGCCAGGCGCGTGCACGGGCTGTACACCGCGCAGGTCCTCGACGCCGATCCCGATGCCAGCCCGCCGTGGCTGGTGACCGCCTACGTGCCAGGTCCGTCTCTGCAGGAGGCGGTCAGCGCGCACGGGCCGCTGCCCGTGGACACGGCGCTGATGCTGATGGCGGGCGTAGCCGAGGCACTGCAGGCGATCCACACGGCCGGGATAGTGCACCGCGACCTGAAGCCGTCTAATGTGCTGCTGGCCGCGGACGGGCCGCGGGTGATCGACTTCGGGATCGCTCGCGCGATCGAGGCCACGACCGTGACCCGGACCGGCATGCGGGTTGGTTCGCCGCCGTTCATGGCGCCGGAGCAGGTGGAGGGGCTGCCCGTGTCGCCGGCGACCGATGTGTTCGCGCTCGGCTCGGTTGTGGCGTACGCGGCGACGGGGCGGCTTCCCTTCGGGGCCGGCAACGAGCACGCCATGCTTTACCGCGTCGTGCACCAGGCACCTGACCTCGACGGGTGCCCGGAGCCACTGCGTGCACTGATCGCACGCTGCCTGGCCAAGACGCCCGCCGGGCGCCCGTCGCCCGGCGAGATCATCAGCGAGTGCCGCGGGCATACCGCCGGCCAGACACTCCAGATCGCCCAGTCGTGGCTGCCTGCCGCGGTGTCCGCCGGCCTGGCGCAGCATGTGCCGCCGGTCCAGCCAACGGTCACCGTCGGCGTGGCGCAGTCTGGTCCAAGCACGGCGGCTGGTCCAAGCACGGCGGCCCCGCCCAGTCCGGGCGGGACGGCCCCGCCGCCCGGTGGTCCGGGCGGGGCGCCGTACGCCTGGGCCGCCGCCCCGAGGCGACTCATCCGCAGCAAGCCCCTCCTCGCCGGCCTCGCCGTCGTGGCCGCCGCCGGAATCGGCGCGGGACTGGCGGTCCTCCTCAGCTCGGGAGGTACTTCCAGCAACACGGGGAACAATGCCTCGGCGGGCGGCGCGGCCAAGTCCGCGCCGGCGTCCGCGTCCCGGGCCGTCGCGCTGCGGCCCTCGGCAACCGCCAAGCCGAAGCCCAGCCCGCCGGATCCCGCTGCCTGCGTGACGGGCACTTGGAAGGCGGTCGACCAGCAGAACGTCAGCACCATCAACGGGCAGCAGGTCGTGTTCACCGGGTCTGGCGCAGTATCGACCTTCCAGCCGGGCGGACACTATATGACGAACTATGACAGCGCCAAAGCGTCCGCCAACGTCAACGGCGTCGAATGGACCGAGACCTTCCATGGCGTGGTGACCGGGCACTGGGCGGTCGAGAACGGGGACATCCTGTACAGCTCCCTCACGTCGAGCGGCACCACCGAGGTACTTGAGGAGAACGGGGTCTACAACAATTCCGGTTCGTTCCAGGGCCTGCCCGGTGCCGTGCCCTACCAATGCTCGGGTAACACATTGCGCGAGTCCTTCCCCACTGGCGGCTCGGACCTGCTGACCCGCGAGTAGGCGTCCCTGCTAGTGCCGCAGGCCGGAGGGCTGGCAGGCGGCCGGGGACCTGGCGGCCAGCATGGGGTCTTGGATGTGGGCGGCGCGGGCGGAGAGGAAGAGCGCCGCCGCGACCGCGGCCGCCAGGGCGGCGGCCAGCAGGGAGGCGATCGTCGCCGGCGACAGGCCCGCGGCGATGCCCCAGCCGATGCCGCTCGCCTGGCCCTGGGCGTTGATCAGCCGGGGCGCCACGGCGAGCCCGGCGACGACCCCGGCGACGATCCCGATCGCGGTCACGATCGTGGTGCTGACCACGAGCGTCGCCATCACCTGGCGCGGGGTGAGGCCCATGGCCTTCAGGATGCCGGCCTCGTGCACGTGGTCGCGCAGGCCCACGTCGGTCGCGGTGAGCAGGTTCGCCATGGCGATCAGCACGAGGATGACGACCGCGACGACGATCACCAAGCGCACCACCCCGAGCCTGTCCGCCGGGTTGGCGGCTACCTGGATGTCGAGCCGGTTGCCCGAGGCGCGCAGCAGGGCGGCGCGGGCGGCGGCAGGGTCGACGCCCGGCTTGAGCACCAGGCTGTAGAACATCGGCGCGGACGCGCTGGCCGCGGGCAGCGAGTCAAGGCCGAAGTCGACTACGTCCCCGTTGTCGCCTGGCTCGATGGTGCGGCCGACGATGTGCAGGATGACCGGCACGCCGTCGATGGTCGGGTCGATCCAGGAGCCGACACGGACGTGCATCAGGTCAAGGAACCCCTGGCCCGCGACCGCCTCGTCGACCGCGCCGAACATCCGCCCCTGCACCGCCTGGAACGGGTACGGCGCGCGTGAAGTGCCCATCGCGCGTGCCACGAACGTGCCGTTGTCACCGGGCAGCAGCGTTTCGAACTGTGCGCCAGGGTAGCTCGCGCTGACCTGGTGGTCGGCCGCGATGAGCGCGGTCACCTGCGTGTCGCTGAGGCCGCCTGACGAGACGGTCAGCGCGCCGGCCAGGCCGATCCTGCCGGGGTCGGCGGTGAACGCGCCGACCGTGGACCAGACGGCGAGCGCGATGGTGATCATGGCGAGGGGGATGGCGACGCCCGCCACGGTCAGCGCCGCTGGCAGCCGCCGCGTCAGCGCGTCGCGCACGCCGAGGACCAAGGGAGCGGGCAGCCGGACGAGCAGGGACAGCCGGGCGACCTGCGACAGGTGGCCGCCTGGCGGGCTCGGCTGCACGGCGGCGACCGGCGAGACCCGGCCCGCGCGCCAGGCGGGGATGGCCGTGGCGATCAGCACGGTGAGGATGGCCCCCGACGCGACCAGGGCCGACTGGGTGCCGGGGAGCGGGGCGAGGGTGACGCCGATCCCCGTGGCCGGGCGGACGAACGCCGGTGACGTCGCGATCCGGGCGGTCGCCAGGCCGAGGGCGGTGCCTGCCACGCCGAGCGCGAGCTGCTCGGCGAGGAGCATCGCCGCGAGCTGGCCCGGGGTGAAGCCGAGGGCCTTGAGCATCGCGAGGTCCCGCCGCTGCATCAGCACCCGGCCGGACGCGACGTTGGCGATCGCGCATGGCGCGGCGATGAGCGCGATGATCCCGAACAGCGCGAGCAGTTCGCCGAGCAGCCGGTCGTCGCTCGCCATCGAGTCCATGACCTGCTGCCTGGTGGTGACCCGCTCGACCGCCGAGCTCTCGCTCGAGCCGTTGTAGGCGTTGTAGGCGTTGAAGGCGTCCTGGGTGGCCTGGGCGGTGCCGGCCGCCGACGGGTCGGCCAGGCGCAGCCCGACGACCTCCGTGGTCTCGCTGCGCGTGGGCTCGACCTTGGCGAGCAAGCCCGGCAGGGCCCAGATCAGGCCCGGCGTCCACTGCGGGTAGAAGCCCTGGTCGGCGGTGTCGGCGATGCCGGTCACCCGCATCGGGACCGTGGTGCCGTCCACGCCGTCGAGGACGATCTCGCTGCCGAGGCGCACGCCGGCGGCGGCGGCGAACGACGCTTCGATGACCACGCCGTCCGGCTGGCTGGCGCGCAGCCAGGTGCCCGCGACCACCAGTGGCGCGGACATCGCGGGCGGCTTCGGGGTCATCCCGTCCAGTTGCACCTGGGACTTCTGCGCGCCCTGTACCAGGGTCGCGGGGGCGGCGTCGTAGGGGGCGGCGACGCCGGTGACGCCGGCGATCCCCTGCAGTGGCCAGGCCGGGGTGCCGCCGGCGAGGTAGACGAGGGCGTCCGCGCCCTTGGTCCGGTTGAACAGCTGCTGCCAGGGGTTGAGCGCGCCCTCAAGCAGCATGACGGCGAGAACCAGCGCGGCCACCACTCCCGCCACCACCGCCACGGTGGTCACGGACTGGCCCTTATGGGTGCGCAGGTCGGCGCGGACCCACCTGATGGCACCGCGCATTCGATCAGCCTCTTAGTTCGAGGAAGTTCCGGACGGCGGTCTCCTTGCGCGGCCCGGGCACGACCTTGGCGTCGTCGGCGATCATGCCGTCGAACAGGCTGATCACCCGGTCCGCGAGGCCGGCGACCTTGGCGTCGTGCGTGACCATGACGATCGTCTGGCCGGCGGCGTGCGTGCGGCGCAGCAGTCGGAGCACGTCATTGGTGTTCGCGCTGTCCAGGTTGCCGGTCGGCTCGTCGGCGAGCAGCAGGCTCGGCTCGTTCGCCAGGGCGCGGGCGAGGGCGACCCGCTGCTGCTCGCCGCCGGACAGCCGGGACGGCGCCGCGTCCGCCTTGGCCGTGATGCCGAGCTCGGCGAGCAGCTCCTCGCGGCGCTTGCGCGCCTGCTTAGGGGTGGCGCCGGCCAGCAGGGCCGGCAGCTCGACGTTGTCGGCGACCGTCATCGTCGACAGCAGGTTGAAGAACTGGAACACGAAGCCCACGTGCCTGCGGCGCAGCACCGCCCAGGCGGAGGCGGACAGCCGGTCGACCCGCTGCCCCCGCAGCCAGATCTCGCCGCGGGTGGCCGGCTCAAGGCCGCCGAGCACGTGCAGCAGCGTGGACTTCCCCGAGCCGGACGGCCCCATGATCGCCACGAACTCGCCGGCGCCGACCTCCAGGTCGACCCCGCGGACGGCCTCGACGGGCACGCCGCCGGCCTTGTACACCTTGACGAGCCCGCGGGCACGCAGCAGCGCGGGCACGTCTTCCGGCGGCACAGTGTGCGGTGACGGCCCGGGTCTAGCGGGGTCCGGCGCGGCGCGTCTCAAACAAGCTCCTCCTGGCATCGTTCCAGCCAGTCCAGGTCCGCCTGCAGGTGCAGGACGGCCCCTTCGACCAGCAGCCGGGCCGCGGGGGTCGCGCGGTCCATGCTTGCTTGCATGTCCATTAGATTTCGCATTATGCCGAAATAATGGCGGCGCTGGGAGTTGATGAGCTCCATCCTGTCCGCCAGTCCGGCCATCGGCGCGAGGACGAGCTTCATGAAGAACTCATCCCGCACGCGCGGCCCCTCGATCGGCTCGGTGACCCAGGTGGCGAGCTGCTCGCGTCCGGCGGCGGTCAGCTCGTACACCCTCTTGTTGGGGCGGCTGTCCTGCGCGACGTCCTGGCTGCGGACGAGACCGTCCTGCTCAAGCCGCTTCAGGGTGACGTAGATCTGCCCGATGTTGGGTGAGGGGTACGCCTGCCCGAAGGTCTGCTCAAGGGCGAGCTTCAGCTCGTACCCGTGCGCCGGTTCCTTCGCGAGCAGCGCCAGCAGAGGCTGCCGCACCTTCTTGCCTCCTCACGTGGAGCCGCGTTGGTACTGATTATCACCGCGCCCCAGGTGTTTGTCCCGCAGCGCTTTGCCGGGCCGCCGGAGGTCGTTCCCCCGGCGGATCACAGCTTGGTAAGCGCCCGCGTAAGCCCGTTGACACCTACATAACACATGTGCATAACATGAATGTATCCCAAAAATGGGGACTGCCCAATGGAGGGCTGGTGGTGATGAGCATGAGGCGCGCGATCCTCGCCGCTGCCACGGCCGCGATCGCGGTAGGCCTCGCGCTCACGGGCTGCGGCCCGGACAGCCCTCCATCGGGCGGGACCGCGCCGTCGGCGGACGGGATCGGGCCGATCACGTTCGCCGTCGGCAGCGACGACGCCGGGTTCTTCACGACGCTGATCCAACCGTGGAACAAGGCGCACCCGGACCAGAAGGTCAGCCTCGTGCTGCTGCCCGAGGCGGAGAACGGGCAGCTCGCGCAGCTCACCGCCAACCTGCAGGCGGGCAGCTCCGCCTACGACGTGATCGCCATGGACGTGATCTGGACCGCGGAGTTCGCCTCGGCGGGATGGATCATCCCGCTTGAGTCGAGCATGTTCCCGCTCGGCGACTTCCTGCGGCCCGCCATCGACACCGCCATGTACAACGGCCACCTGTGGGCCGTGCCCTACTACAGCAACGCGGAAGTGCTCTACTACCGCAAGGACGTCCTGGCCAAGGCGGGGAAGAAGCCGCCCACGACGTGGGCGCAGCTTGAGGGGCTCGCGAAGACGGTCGCGCCGAGATACGGCATGCAGGGCTACGCCGGCCAGCTCGCCCCGTACGAGGGGCTCACCGTCAACTTCGCCGATGCGCTGCAGTCGGCCGGCGGCTCCATCCTCTCCCCCGGCGGGACCACGGTGACGGTGACCTCGCCGCAAGCCCAGAAAGGCCTCGACTTCCTCGTGGACGGGTTGCGCGAGGGGTGGATCCCGAAGTCTTCGCTCAACTACGAGGAAGAGTCGTCGTGGGGCGATTTCGAGTCGGGCAAGCTGCTCTTCCTCAACAACTGGCCGTTCATCTACAGCCAGGCGAGCCAGCCGGGTCCTGGCAACAAGGTCTTCGGCAAGGTCGGCGTCGCCCCGCTGCCCGGCCTCGACGGCCCCGGGTCGAGCTCCCTCGGCGGCGCGAACCTGGCCGTCAGCGCGTTCTCCAGGCACCAGGCGACGGCCATCGCCTTCATCAGGTACCTGACCAGCCTGCCCGAGGAGCGGCAGCTGCTCGTCGACAGCGGCTTCCCGCCGGTCTGGACGTCGCTGTACTCCGATACCGCGATGGTCAAGCTCTTCCCCTACCTGCCCGTGGTCAAGCAGGCCATCCTCGCCGCCCAGCCACGGCCCTCGATCATCGACTACGACCAGGCGAGCCTGGCGATATCCAGCGCCGTCTACCAGGCGCTCACCTTCAAGAAGTCACCACAGCAGGCCCTGACCGAGATGGCCGCGCAGCTGGCGCAGATCATCCGGGACGGGTAATAGGCGGCGGCCAGGGGCAGCCGATTTCGTTCGGAATAATCCAATTACTCACCGTAGTGAGGTGGAATCGCATGAATATGAAGACAGCGGTGCGCTGGCGCGCCGTCACGGTTAGCGTCGGCGCGGTCGCGCTGGCCGCCGGCGCCGCGGCCTGTAGTTCCGGCGGCGGGTCGACGTCCTCGGTCGCGGCGAGCGCCACGCAGACCATCGTGTTCGCCGAGTCGGGGCTCGGCACCGAGGGCATGCAGACGCAGGTCGCGATCAACGCCTTCGAGAAGGCCAACCCGAACATCAAGGTCAGCGTCCAGGTGCTGTCGACCGACTCGACGACGTACCTGTCGCAGCTTGAGCACGACTTCATCTCCGGCTCGTCGACGCCTGACGTGTTCGAGTCCGACGTGACGTACCCGGCGAAGTTCGCCCAGGCGGGGTGGGTGCTGCCGCTGACCCAGTTCAACCCGAACATGAGCCAGTTCTTCGCGCACGAGGTCGCCGCGGGCACCTTCAACGGGTCCGTCTACGCGATGCCGTGGTTCGACAACCCCGAGGGCCTGTTCTACCGGACCGACCTGATCAAGACCCCGCCGACCAGCCCGGCGCAGGTGGTCAGCGACGCCGAGGCGGCCATGAAGGCCGACAAGTCGCTCAAGGAGGGCATCGCCTTCGAGGCGGACAAGTACGAGGGCGCGATTACCTCGTTCCTCACCGTGGACTCGGCGTTCGGCGGGACGCTCGACCCGTCGAACGTGAACACGGCGGGCAACGTCGCCGCGCTGAAGTGGCTGCACGACGCCATCTACGTGAACAAGATCGCGCCGCAGGCGGTGACCAGCTGGCAGGAGGGGCAGGTCCAGGCGCAGTTCTCGTCGGGGTTCACGCCCTTCGCGATCAACTACCCGTTCGTCGAGGCGCAGCCGGCCGCGGCGGCCGTTAAGGGGCATATCGGCTATATCCCCTTCCCGGCGGGCCCGGGCGGAACGCCCGGCTCGGCGCTCGGCGGCGAGATGCTGGCGATCAACGCCAAGACCGCGCACGCCGCGGCGGCGTACAAGCTGATCCAGTACCTGACCAGCCCCTCGGTCGAGACCGCGCGGGCGATCGCGGTTGGCGACCCGCCGTCCCTGCCGAGCGCGTACACGTCCACGCTGTACAGCAAGGCACCGTACTTCCAGGACGTGAAGACGCTGAACAACTACTCCGCGCCCCGTCCGGTGACGCCGAACTACCTGCAGGTCTCGACCGACCTGCAGACGCTGTTCTCCTCGGTCTACGCTAACGCGAGCCCGAGCGCGGCATCCGCCGCCTTCGCGGCGGGCGCGTCATCCATCAAGTCCGACGCGGCAGCCACACCGGGCAGTTAAGCACCGATGTCAACAACGGAAAACACGGCGGAAGGGCGGCCCGCGCGCGCGGGCCGCCCGGCGCTGGTTAAGCGGCTGACCCCGGAACGGCGCCGCCCGACGCCGGTCGGGCACGCGCGGGAGACCGGCGACCGGCGGCTCGGGTACCTGCTCGTGGCACCGGTGATCATCCTGCTGCTCGCGATCACCGCCTACCCGCTGGTCTACAACATCTGGAACTCGTTCCACTTCGACAACCTGTCCTACGGGGGCCTGCCGCACAACTTCGTCGGCTGGAAGAACTTCGCGGCGGTATTCGACTCGCCGCAGTGGGTGTCGGCGCTCGAGCGCACGCTGGTGTTCACCGTGGTGACGATCGTGTTCGACATCGTGGTGGGGCTCGGCCTGGCGCTGATGATGCACCGCCAGTTCCGCGGCCGCGGCTTCCTGCGCGCCTCGATCCTGGTGCCGTGGGCGATGCCCACGGTGGTCTCCGCGATGCTGTGGAAGACGATGTTCGACCCGAGCGCGGGCTTCGTCGACTACATACTCGCCGCGTTCCACCCCGCCTGGTCGGGCCTGGCCTGGCTCAACATCAATACCTTGCGGGCGTGGACGGCGATCTTCGTCGCGGACTCGTGGAAGAACATCCCGTTCGTCGCGATCCTGCTGCTGGCCGGCCTGCAGGTGATACCGAACGACGTCTACGAGGCGGCCAGGATGGACGGCGCCTCGTGGTGGCAGTCCTTCACCCGGGTGACGCTGCCGCTGCTGAAGCCGGCGCTGTCGGTGGCGCTGATCTTCCGCACGCTGCAGGCACTGCTCGTGTTCGACGTCATCTACATCATGACCGGCGGCGGTCCGGGCAATTCAACCGAGAGCCTGTCCTACCTGAACTACAACACGTTCATCATCAATACCGACTTCGGCGTTGGCGGCGCGATGTCCATCATCCTGGTCCTGCTCGCCCTCGCCGTGTCGTTCGTCATCGTCCGGGCGTTCCGCCCGGCGACCTCCTGAAAGGGGTGAGCGCATGACAAGCGCAGTCGCGGGCGACCTGCCCGCCCCCGTCGCGGTTCACCGTGCCGCTCACCGGCGGCGCCCGGCGCGTCCAGGCAAGGTCGTCAAGGAGACGCTGTTCTATATCGCGGTCGTCATCGTGGTGCTGATCGCGCTGTTCCCGTTCTACTGGGTCCTGCGCACCTCGCTGCTGTCCAACCAGCAGGTCGCGGCCGGGGTGGGCGGCGCCAACGGCATCATCCCCTCGCACCTGTCCGGCTCCGCGTACAAGAACGTGTTCACCCAGGGATCGTTCCTCCGCCCGCTGCTGAACAGCGTCATCGTCGCGGCGGCTACCACCCTGGTCACGATCGTGGTCGCGTCCATGGCGGGCTATGCCCTGGCCCGGCTGCGCATCAGGGGGACCGGCACGATCCTGGCGTTCATCCTGCTCGCCGGGTTCTTCCCGGTGCTCGCCATGATCGGGCCGCTGTTCCTGGTGCTGCGCTACCTCGGGATGCTCAACAACATCTACCCGCTGATCATCGTCTACCTCGTCTACACGCTGCCGATCTCCACCTGGCTGCTTAAGAGCTTCTTCGAGCAGATCCCCGCGGAACTTGAGGACGCCGCCCTCGTCGACGGGGCGACCCGGCTGCAGGTGCTGTGGAAGGTGGTCATCCCCGTCGCCGTCCCCGCCGTGTTCACCGCCGCGATCTTGTCCTTCATCCTGGCGTGGAACGACTTCGCGTTCGCGGTGTCGTTCCTGACCTCGCAGGCGCACTTTACGGCGCCGCTGGCCATCACCACGTTCGGCCAGAGCCAGTTCCAGACCTTCTACAACCTCATCGACGCGGCGGTGGTGATCATCTCGATCCCGATCGCGGTGCTCGTGCTATTCGCGCAGCGCCGGATCGTGTCCGGATTGACGGCCGGCTCCTTCCGTTAGGTGGAGGCGGGGAGGCGGAGCATGAACTCGTTCGGGATCAGCTGTCGTGCGGTTGAATTTCCGGGAAGCGCACGCCGGTGAGAGATTCCGAGACCTGCCAGAGGCGCCGGGCGACCTCGGCGTCGCTCGCGGCCTTGGAGCGGGCGCACGGGGCCGGGGCGCCGCGGCCGCCGAAGCCCGACGGGCCGGCGAACGTGTTGCCCGGGAGGTCGGCCGTAGCCGCGTAGAGGGTCGGGAGGGCGCCGGAGGCCGCGTCCTGGGCCAGCAGGCGGTTGCCCAGGGTGCCCATGGCGAAGTCGATGACCTTGCTGCCGCTGTGGGACTGGAGGTTCGTCGCGGCGTAGCCGGGGTGGGCGGCCATCGAGAGGACCGGTGAGCCGGCCTCGGTCAGGCGGCGCTGGAGCTCGGCGGTGAACAGCAGGTTGGCCAGCTTGGACTGGCCGTAGGCGCGCCACGCCCGGTACCTCTTGCGCTCCCAGTTGAGGTCGTCGAAGTCGATGCGGCCGGAGCGGTGGGCGCCCGAGGAGACCGTGACGACCCTTCCCGTGACGTTGGGCAGGAGGAGGTTGGTGAGGGCGAAGTGGCCGAGGTGGTTGGTGCCGAACTGTAGCTCGAAGCCGTCGGCGGTGCGGGACAGCGGCGGGATCATCACGCCCGCGTTGTTGATGAGCAGGTCCACGGGTTGCCGTGACCAGTCGCGGGCGAAGGCGCGCACCGAGTCGAGACTGGCGAGGTCGAGCGGGCGGACCTCTTTCTTGCCCGGAGCCGGCAGGGTGTCGGCGGCGGCGCGGCCTTTGGCCTCGTCGCGGACGGCGAGGACGACATGGGCGCCCGCGCGCGCGAGCGCCTTCGCCGTCTCCAGGCCGATGCCACTGTTCGCGCCGGTGACGATGACTGTTCGGCCGGTGAGGTCGGGGATGTCCGCTACGGTGAAACCGCTCATGGTTGGCGGGCTCCTGCTTCTCGGCGCGGCGTGCGCCGCTCAGGCTTAGCCTGTGGCGTTGAGCCAGCGGACGGGGGCGCCGTCGCCCGCCCGGCGGAACGGCTCAAGCTCATTGTCCCACGCGCCGCCGAGCAGCTTCTCCAGCTCATTCTCCAGGATCGCCGCGCCGTTGGCGCCGAGGGCGATCGCGGCGCGCAGCTTGTTCTCCGGGATGAGGATGTCGCCGTTCGCGCTCGTGGTGCCCGCGAAGAGCCCGAGGTTGGGCGTGTAGCAGTAGCGCATGGCGTCGCAGCCGGCGGACGCTTCCTCGGTGACCTCGAAGCGCAGCCTGTTCCAGCCCGCGAGGGCGGAAGTGATGGCGCCCGCGGTCCCCGGCTGGCCTTTCCATGTCAGCTCAGCACGAACAGACCCTGGGGCAGCAGGCTGGTTAACCCAGGGCATGCTGACAGCCGTTCCGACGGTCCCCGCTACTGCCCACTCGATGTGCGGGCACAGCGCGGGTGGCGCGGAATGAACCTGCAGAACGCCGTAAACAGACACCGGTGCCTCCCTGCGTAAGACGAGGTTCGCCTTCCCCTGCGACCTCATCGAGCGCGGCGACGCCCTGGCGCACTAGCTCCGCACAGGATCTCCGGTATCCGCGTCATATTCTGCCGTACGGCCACGGGCGGCACCAGTGGTATTCGCTAGAAAATGTCGCCGGCGTAGCAGCATGACCAGCGCGGCGAGGGCGGTAATGCCAACAGCCGACCACATAACGTAGTCGCCTGCCTGGTCATAGAAGGTCTTGCCGGCCTGGGCGGGGAGGTTCAGCGTCACGGTGACGACACCGCGTGCGTCCTGGCCCATCCAGGCCAGCTCCCTGCCGCGCGCGTCGAAGGCCACCGTGTCGCCGGTCAGCGAGGCCTGGACGACTGGGCGGCCCGTCTCCGCGGCGCGCAGCGCGGCGAGGGACCCCTGCTGGTCGGGACCCCAGGTGCCCTGGAACGTGGACGTTTCCGACTGGTACACGATGAGCTGCGCCCCCTGGTCGGTCTCCACCCGTGACATGTCGGGGAAGGCGGACTCGAAGCACACCAGCACGCCGACGTCGAGCGGCTTGATAGCCCCGGCCGGGCTGGTGACGGTGAGCGTGTGCGCGCCCGTGCCTGGGATCATGTTGGAGGACGCGGCCTTGCTGATCTTGGTGAGCCAGCCGAGCTGCTGCCTGAACGGGATGTACTCGCCGAACGGGACCAGGCGCGTCTTCACGTAGCGGCCCTGGATCCCCTGCGGGCTGACCAGCACGGCAACCTTCTCCTGGCCGCCGTCCGGTCCCGGGATCGTGGAATCCTGGCTGACCAGGATCTCCGTCTGGTCTTGCGCGGAGAGCTTTTCGATGCCGCCAAGCAGCGTCGTGTCCAGGGCCAGGTCGTAGGCGACGCTCGACTCGCCCCAGACGATCAGGTCAGGGTGATCTTTCGCGAGGGCGCTTCCGCCGCTGAACTCTCTGGTCAGGGTCTCTGACGCGTCGACCCGCTGGGCGGGGTCGCTCACGGTGCCCGGCTGGACCAGGGCGACCGTGGCCTGCCGGACGGTCGGGAAGGGCGGCGTCAGGGCGAAGGCGAGCGGGCCCGCGCCGGCCGCGATG
>JAWWPV010000255.1:0-3610 GCA_033854775.1 Trebonia sp. | reverse complement strand
CGACCAGCTGTAGTGCTCGAGCAGGAAGCCGCCCCCGATCGGCCCAAGGGCGATGGCCATCCCGCCCGTGGCTCCCCACAGGCCGATGGACACCGCCCGCTCCTTGCGGCTGGTGAACACCCCGGTCAGCAGCGACAGCGTGGCGGGGAACGTCATCGCCGCCCCGAGGCCCATGACGGCCCGCGCGGCGATCAGCTCGGCCGGGGACGTGGCATACCCGCCGGCGAAGCTGGCGAGGCCGAACACCAGCAGCCCGGCCATAAGCATGCCCTTGCGGCCGAACCGGTCGGACAGGCTCCCGGAGGTTAGCAGGAGCGCGGCGAAGACCAGGTTGTAGGCGTCCACCACCCACTGCAACTGTGCGGTCGTCGCGCCCAGTTCGCGGGTCAGCGTCGGCAGCGCCACGTTGACCAGGGTGGTGTCGAGATTGATCACGAACGACGCCATGAGCAAGGCGACGAGGACGAGCGGTTTCGAAGGTGTGCGAGTCATACTTGAAGATTAAGCCTATGCGATAGAATTTATCAACTACTAGATTTAGAAACTAAACTGCGAGTGAGTTAGGCTTAGCGTATGCGGAACTATGGCCAGTACTGCTCGGTCGCCCGGGCCCTCGACGTCGTGGGGGATCGCTGGACGCTGCTGATCGTCCGCGAGCTGCTGCTGCAGGGCCCATGCCGGTTCACCGACCTGAGGAACGGGCTGCCCGGCATCGCGACCAACCTGCTGTCGACCCGCCTGAAGGAGCTCGAGGAGGCCGGGCTGATCAGCCGAGAGGACGCGCCGCCGCCCGTCGCCACCGTCCTCTACACCCTGACCGAGAACGGTCTAGCGCTGGAACCGGTGTTGAAGGCGCTCGGGCTCTGGGGACTGCGATACATGGCCGTCGAACGGCCCGCTGACGCGTTCCAAGCACGCTGGCTTGCCTATGCCCCCGCGTGGTTCACCACTGATGCCGACCCGGACGCCCCGCCGGTGGTCATCCAGCTCGTCGCATCAGACGAGCAAGCCGTCATCGAGGTCGGCGGAGGGCAGGTCCACACCTGGGTCGGCCGCGCCGCCGACCCCGACCTGGTCCTGGACGGCCCACCCCGCGCCATCCTGGGGCTGCTCACCGGCGTGATCGACATCGGCCTGGCCACCAAGATCGGGTTGACCGTCCGCGGCCGCCGCGACGTGCTCGCCCGGCTCCGGCCTGTCGCTGAGGATCCAGCGCGCGCTGGATCCGGAGCCGAACATTGAGCATCGATGCCGACCTGTCAGCGATGATCGCGCACGTCGATGTCCAGATCCCCTTCCCATCGCCACCGTGTGGGATCTGCTCACCGATCTGCCGCGCATGGCGAGCTTGAGGCCCGAGGTCGAATCGGCGCGGTGGCTGACGGACGAGGGCTGCGTCCAAGGAGCCCGCTTTCTCGCCCACAATCGCCCGGCCCCCTCCAGTGGCAGGTGAGCGGGGAGGTAACCGTTGTCCGCCCACCCATCCACTTCACCTGGGTTGTCGGTTATCCGTCACACCCGTCGCCTACCTGGACGTACGAATGGCAGGCAGACCACGGCTCGACCCGGCCGGCAACCTGGTGCGCACCAGCCAGGCCTGAGGAATCGGGCGCGCTCGTCACAGCGTTAGAGAGCCGTCATAGCGTTAGAGAGACAGCGACCCGCCGCCCGAAGGGAAGGTCACCATGCGAACCACCTACCTAGGGGATCTCGAGGTCTCGCGCATCGGCCTCGGCGCCATGGGAATGTCCGGGAGCTACGGCACCGTCACCGATGAGGCGGAGTCCATCCGCACCATCCACCGGGCCCTCGACCTCGGCGTCTCCCTCCTCGACACCGCCGAGGTCTACGGCCCGTACCACAACGAGGAGCTCGTCGGCCGGGCCATCAAGGACCGCCGGGACCAGGTCGTGCTCGCCACCAAGTTCGGCTTCATCTCCCACACCGGGCGCGCGCAGGGCAGTCTCGACAGCAGCCCGGCCAGCATCAGGATCGCCGTGGAGGGCTCGCTGGCGAGGCTCGGCACCGACCACATCGACCTGTACTACCAGCACCGCGTCGACCCGGACACGCCCATCGAGGAAACGGTTGGTGCCCTGGCCGAGCTGGTCGCCGAGGGCAAGATCCGCCACATCGGCCTGTCCGAGGCCTGGGTCGACACCATCCGCCGCGCTCATGCCGTGCACCCCATCACCGCGCTGCAGTCGGAGTACTCGCTGTGGACCCGTGACCCGGAGGAGGAGGTGCTGCCGGTGCTGCGCGAACTCAGGATCGGCTTCGTGCCCTACTCCCCGCTCGGACGAGGATTCCTCACCGGCCAGGTCCCGTCGCTCGACGACCTCGAGGACGGCGACTTCCGCAAGAGCCAGCCGCGCTTCGAGGGGGAGAACTTCCAGCACAACCTGCGGGTCGCCGACGAGGTGCGGCAGATTGCTGCCGCGGCCGGCGCGACGCCCGCGCAGGTCGCGCTGGCGTGGCTGCTCGCCAAGGGCGACGGCATCGCCCCGATCCCCGGCACCAAGCGCGTGTCCCGCCTTGAGGAGAATGTCGCCGCTGACAGTGTCCAGCTGACCGTTGAGCAGCTCGCCAAGCTCGACCAGATCACGCCGCCTGCCGGTGAGCACCACAACGAAGCGCAGATGCGCCTGCTCGACCGCTGACCACCCAAACCCGCGCCCCATAAGGGGCCGGGCACGACCGCAGGCGGGTCCTCAGCCCTCGTCCAGGAAGGCTGAGACCGCTGCCGCGAACCAGCCGGCGTCATCCAGCCAGGGACTGTGCCCGGCGTCCGGCTGGATAACGAGCCTGGCATCGGGGAACAGCCCAGCGAACTCGGCCGCCAGCCGGAGCACGATCAGCTAGGCGGGTGCCAGGGCAGCAGGTAGGCGCGGTAGGTGCTGACCCCGGCCCGGAGCTTTGCGTTGAACAGCAGCTTTCCGGACGGGCTGAACTCCGAGATGTAGGGCAGCGCGCCCCAGCCGACGAACAGGTCGCCGCTCGGCGTGGTCTGCGCGTTCCCCATGACCTGGGCGACCTGGCCTTCCGGCTGGTCATCCGACTTGACCAGGGTGGCCACCCGGGTGGCGAGGTCGAGCCGCACCGTCACCACCCGGCTGGAGCTGAGCAGGCTGCCGCGCGACTCGTCATCGAAGAACGTGTACTCGCCGCCGGCGATGGCCTCTGGGTCGTGCTGCCAGGCGAAGATCTTCCCGTCGTGGTCGAGGACCTGGCCGGGGGCGGCGCGCAGGGTGAAGGAACTGTGCTTGCCGCCGAGCTGCCACATGATCTGTCCGGTGTGCCGGTTCACCTTGAAGGTGGTCCAGGTATTTCGGGAGTCCACCAGCAGGTTGCCGTCGGTGTCGAGGTGGACGGCGTTGATGTGGAACCAGTCCCACGGCATGGTTGGGGAGGACGGCCGCGGCACGTAGCTGTCGGCGTAGGGGACGTGGGCGGCGCTGTCCCACTGGAACAGCACCCGGCCGGTGCTGATATCGATCTCCTGGACGATGCCGTCGATGACCCGCTGGTCGGCGGGGCCGCCGATGGAGGTCAGGTTCGCGGTCGTCACGGCATCGGCCAGGATCAGAGCGGTGTTCCAGCGGGTGATGAG
>JAWWPV010000254.1:0-2681 GCA_033854775.1 Trebonia sp. | reverse complement strand
TGCGCACCCTGCTGCCGGCCGGCGATATCGGCACCGCCTACGCCGTGCAGTCGGCCTGGGTGGCCGCCCAGGTCGCGGGCGGCGACCGGGTCGTCGGGCGCAAGATCGGCCTGACCAACCCGGTCGTGCAGGCACAACTCGGCGTCGACCAGCCTGACTTCGGCGCGCTGCTTGCCACCATGGACTGCCCCCAGGGCAAGCCGGTCGACACCAGCCGCCTGCTGCAGCCGAGGATCGAGGCCGAGGTCGCGTTCGTGCTCGCCCGCGACCTGGACGAACCTGACATCGGCCCGGGCGAAGTGCTCGCCGCGACAGAAGCGGTCGTCGCGGCGCTGGAGATCGTGGACAGCCGCGTCGCGGGCTGGGACATCTCCATCGTTGACACCGTGGCCGACAACGCCTCCTCTGGGCTGTTCATTCTGGGACCTGAGCGCATCACACCCGACGGGCTTGACCTGGCCAGCTGCCCGATGCGGCTCTGGCGCGGCCGTCATCTCCCGGGGGGACGCCCCCCCGAACCCCCCGGGGAGGAGGTGTCCGCGGGCTCCGGCGCGGCATGCCTGGGCCACCCGGCCGCCGCGGTCGCCTGGCTCGCGGTGACCGCCAGGTCGTACGGCCAGCCGCTGCGGGCCGGCGAGATCATCCTGTCCGACGCGCTCGGGCCCATGGTCCCCGTGGCGGCGGGCGACCGCTTCACGGCGGACATCGGCGGCCTTGGCCAGGTGTCGGCTGTGTTCGCGGGAAGTGCGCCATGACCGGCACTGGGGCGCTGGGCGCGGCGGTCATCGGTTCCGGCAACATCGGCACGGACCTGATGATCAAGCTGCTGCATGGCCGGGGCCCGCTCCGAATGCGGGCGATGGCCGGCATCGACCCCGCCTCGGACGGGCTGGCCCGCGCGGCGCGCCTCGGGGTGGCCACCACCTCCGACGGCGTCGAGGGGCTCCTCGCCCTGCCCGGCTTCCACGACATCGGCGTGGTGTTCGACGCGACCTCGGCGTCGGCGCACGCGGCCAACGCCAAGGCCCTCGCGCCGCACAGCGTTCGCGTCGTCGACCTGACGCCGGCGGCGCTCGGGCCGTTCGTCGTGCCCGCCGTCAACCTCCGCTCGCACCAGGACGCGCGCGAGGTGAACATGGTGACCTGCGGCGGCCAGGCCACCATCCCGGTGGTCGCCGCGGTCGCGTCCGTGACCCCGGTGGCGTACGCGGAGATCGTCGCGTCGATCTCCTCCCGTTCCGCAGGCCCGGGGACCCGGGCCAACATCGATGAGTTCACCGAGACCACGGCCCGTGCTATCGAGTCGGTCGGCGGGGCGCGGCGGGGCAAGGCCGTCATCATCCTCAACCCGGCGGAGCCACCGCTCCTCATGCGCGACACCGTGCACTGCCTGGTCGCCGCCCCTGCCCTGGGAACGCGCGCGGCCATCGCCGAGGAGGTCACCCGGATGGTCGGCGACGTGGCGGGCTACGTGCCCGGGTACCGGCTCAAGCAGCCAGTCCAGATCACCGAGATCGACGACGACGTGGCCACCCTCGCCGAGGGCGTGACCCACCGGGTCACCGTCCTGCTTGAGGTCGAGGGGGCCGGGCACTACCTGCCGGCCTACGCCGGCAACCTGGACATCATGACCTCGGCCGCGGTCCGGGCCGGCGAAAGGCTGGCCGCGCGATGAGGCTGTACCTCCAGGACGTGACGTTGCGTGACGGCATGCACGCCACTCGCCATCGGCTGGCGCCCGAGCGCGCCGCCGCGATCGCCGCGGCACTCGACATGGCTGGGGTCGACGCCATCGAGGTGGCGCACGGGGACGGGCTGGCCGGCGCGAGCGTCACCTACGGCGCCGGCAGCCACGCCGACGCCGACTGGATCGCGGCGGTCGCCGCGGCGGTCACCAGGGCGCGGCTCACCACGCTGCTGCTGCCGGGCATCGGCACGATCGCCGACCTGAAGCGCGCGTACGCGCTCGGCGTGCGCTCAGTGCGGGTCGCAACGCACTGCACCGAAGCGGACATCGCCGCCCAGCACATCGCGACCGCCAGGGAACTCGGCATGGACGTCGCCGGGTTCCTCATGATGAGCCATATGGCCGAGCCCGCGTCGCTCGCCGCGCAGGCCGCGCTGATGGAGTCCTACGGCGCCCGGTGCGTGTACGTCACCGACTCTGGCGGCCACCTGACCCCGCAGGGCGTTAGGGACCGGGTCCGCGCCTACCGTGACGCGCTCGACCCGGCTACGGAGGTCGGCGTCCACGCCCACGACAACCTCTCGCTCGCGGTGGCCAACTCGCTGGCCGCGGTCGAGGAAGGCGCGGTCCGGGTTGACGCCTCGCTCGCCGGGCACGGCGCCGGCGCGGGAAACTGCCCGCTTGAGGCGTTCACCGCCGCGGCCACGCTCGACGGGTGGGAGCACGGCTGCGACCTGCTCGCCCTGCAGGACGCCGCCGACGACCTGGTGCGGCCGCTGCAAGACCGGCCCGTGCGCGTCGACAGGGAAACGCTGACCCTCGGCTTCGCCGGGGTCTACTCCAGCTTCCTGCGCCACGCGGAGGCGGCCGCCGCCAGGTACGGCGTCGACGTGCGCGCGCTCCTGCTTGAGGCCGGCCGGCGCAAGCTGGTCGGCGGCCAGGAGGACCTGCTCGTCGACATCGCCCTCGACCTGACCGCCCGTCCGCGGTCTGT
>JAWWPV010000253.1:0-2864 GCA_033854775.1 Trebonia sp. | reverse complement strand
ATGCACCGTACGCGGACCCTTGACTTCACCACCTGCGTCCGAGGACAGATCTATCTGGTGACCGACATGGACGAAGTGCTGATGACGCCAGGCGACACCGCAGTTCTCCGCGGCGGGAGCCACGCGTGGAGCAACCGTTCCGACGAGCCGTGCCTGCTGGTCGTGACCCTGGTAGATGCCGAGCCGAAGTAACGAGGGGACGCTGCGCCATGGTTTCGATCACCGAACGCCCCGCCGACCATGCACTGGCTATTCTGCGCGGCCGGGTCAGGCGGCATCTCAACCCGTTCTTCTCCTTCAGCGCCACCCAGGACGCGCTGGCCGCACTGGACTCGGTGACCACGCCGGCCAGCGACGAATGGGCCGCCGCCTTCATGGCCCTGGGACGGGCCCGGGCGCAGCAGGCCGGGCAGTTCACCCAGGATGGCGACAGCGCGGCCGCGCTCGGTGCCTGGAGGCAGGCCTACGACTACTGCCACATCGCGCGCTACCCCTATGCGGACACCGACGCGAAACGCGAGGCGCACGCTGCGGCGGTCTCCTATTTCCGGCGGGCCAGCGAGCAGGCGGACTCCATCCAGCACATCACTATCGGCTGCCCGGCCGGGCCGATCGAGGCGGTGCTCCAGCATCCCGGCCAGCCCGGCCCGGTCCCGCTGATCATCGGCGTCGGAGGGCTGGACGTCTGGAAAGAAGAGATGATCAGCGTCGTCGCTGTGCCGTACGTGGCCGCGGGATTCGCCGTGCTGGCGCTCGACGGCCCGGGCACCGGCGACTCGCCCTTCCCGATGAGCACCGCCGCCGATGTGATGTGGGACGCAGTCCTCGACTGGGCGGACTCTCGCCCGGACTTCTCGGCGTGCCGGGCGATCCTCGGCACCAGCCTGGGCGGCTACTGGGCGACCCGGGTGGCTCACACCCATGCGTCGCGGCTCACCGCGGCCATCAACCACGGCGGGCCGGCGCATTACACCTTCTCGTCCGAATGGTTTGATTTCTGGGTCGACCGCGGCGAATACCCGGTCGGCTTTGCCGCGGCATTCCGGACGATCACCCGATCCGCCGACGCGAGCGAACTGACCGCGCGCTTTTCCGAGCTGTCCCTCCTGGACTCGGGCGTGCTGGAACTCCAGAGCGCGCCACTGCTACTCGTGAACGGACGTCATGATCGCACCATCGACCCCAGGGACATGGAGCTGCTCTTGATGACGGGCCCTCCTAAGGCCGCACGCTTCTTTGCCGCCGGGCACATGGGCTTCACGCCGCAGACCGTTCCCACGATGATCGAGTGGTTGCGGACCAAGATCTAGATCCCCGGATGGTTTCTCCCGGGCTATTCGGTGAAGTCGGCGTTCTGGTAGCTGTCGGGCGGCAACGTGTAAAAGCGCAGCCGCGCTCCGTCGGGGGAGGTGAAGTCGATGGTCTCGCCGATCCGGGCCCTGCGGACGCCGGAATGCTCGACGCCGCATGCATCCAGGTGCCCAGCCCATTCGTCCAGGTGTGCCCGATCCGCGGCCCCAAACGTCACTGGCTCATAGCCAGCGATCGCCTCCGCCAGTGCATGCGACAACCGCAACTGCACTGGAAACGGCAGTCCGGGCACCTCGAGGATCACTGCATAACGGACCTCATCCGCGTCGTGATGATCGAAAGCCGGGTGATGGCGAGCGCCCAGCACCCGCCCGAACCAGGCAATGCTCGCGTCGAGGTCGGAAACCGGGAACTGGATGTGGTGCAAGCCTGCGACTTCTGGTGTCTCCATGCGTGCCTCAGCTCTGCGTGCCTTCCTCCGGCGCTGCAGCACCGAGTGGCCCATCGAACGCGATGATCGACACGTTCGCCCAGTCTGTTAACGGACTTCAGTCATCAGATAACGGTCACCGGCACACTGTCAAGTGTTACAATGGTCTCCGAAACCCAGGGAGGTTGGCGGGGTGGAACAACTGGGCCGGTCGGCGTCCGACGAACTCGCGGACCTACTTGCCGCGGCAGTGGTGCGTGGCGACCTCAAACCCGGCGAGCGCCTGATCGAGGCCGATCTCGCCGCCCAGTTCGACGTCAGCCGTGGCCCCGTCCGGTCGGCGTTGTCCACGCTGCACCGGCTCGGACTGGTCGAGATGCGGCCGAAGCGCGGCATGGTGGTCGTCGAGCTGACCTCGTCGGATGTGCGTGACCTCTACGAGGTGCGGATCGCGCTGGAACGCGCGGCCGTGGAACGCCTGACCAGCCTGTCCGACCTGGACTGGTCGGCGCTGCGCGGCCGGATCCAGGAACTGGAAGATGCGGACCGTAAGGGAAACAGCGAGGCAGCTACGCAATCCAGTCTTGGCTTTCACCACAACCTGGTTGCACTCGCCGGAAACAAGCGGCTGCTGCGGGCCTGGCAAGCGCACTCCGATCTGATTAAGCTCGCGATCTACATGCGCCAGTCCGCCGGCGGCACGGTGGCTACAGATCCCCTGCTCCACGACCACCAGGCGCTCGTCGATGCGCTCGTCGCCAGGGATTCGGCGCGAGCGGTGCCCCTTATCGTGTCCCACCTCGAAGCGACGCGAGACGATCTGGTGCGGATCCTCGAGGCCGAGAACACGTCCGCGGCCAGGTAACCGGCCGCCACTGGTTGCTGACGCCGGTTAACCGCCCGCCGTGGCTCGTCAGTTGCCCTCGGCGGCGTTGGGAAAACAAGCTCAGCTGCCTGGTGCGCGGCGCTGGAACGACGGCGCGCGCGGCGCCGCAGGCCGCATGGTCTGCCGCAGGAGCGGGAGCGTGCGGGGCGGGACGAGCACCGACAGGATGACCATGCTGGTTGACCTGCGGATCGCCTCGGCCCTGTTCAGTTCGAGCAGCAGAGACTGAAGCTCGTT
>JAWWPV010000252.1:0-9728 GCA_033854775.1 Trebonia sp. | reverse complement strand
CCCTGGTCCATGACGTTGGCCAGCCCCCACCACGCGGCGATTGAGCCGAACAACAGCACCATGTAGCCGGCGAAGCCGGCCCCGCCGAGCAGGCCGGCCGCCTTGCCACCCTTGGCGATTTCCTGCTTAACCTCGGCCTTAGCCAGGTCGAGCTCCTGCCGCATCAGCAGCGACAGGTCCTGCGCCACCTGGCCCATCATCTCGCCGACCGAGGTGTTACTCATGTCCTGGCCGTTCATGCCGGGGACGGTATTCGGTTCCGGTCGCGGCTGAGTCATTGCTATCTCAGCCCCTGAGAACGTGATCGGCCGTGGTCGCCGCGGGATCGCCGGCGCCGCCGGTGCCCGGCTCCCCGTTACTGTTGCCGGCCAGGCCGCGGGTCACGCGTCCAGCTACCAGTCCGGCTACCGCGGCCCCGATCAGAAACGCGCCGGGCCGGCGACGGGCGAAATTTCTCGCCTCATTGAGCAGATCAGCGGGTTCGCGCTTTTCGAGCCACGAGGCCGCGCCGTGCAAGCGGTCGGCCGCCTGGCGTGCGAACTCGCTGGCCACGCCAGTCTGACCGCCATTGGCGGCCATCTGACCGAGCTCGTCGGCGACGGAATGCAGCTGAACCGCCGCCTTCTGCTGCTGGGCGGACGCCTGGTCGCGGGCCTGCCCCTGAGCCTCTCCGAGTAGATCTCGTACCTGTCGGCCGGTTTCAGCGGCGACCTGCCGGGCCTGGTCCGTCGCGGCCTGCGCGACCTGGCCGCCCGCCTGGCGGGCATGCTGGCCAACGTCGGCCGCCTCATCGCGCGCCACGTCGGTGGCGGACGGCTCGGCCGTGGATTCTCCGCTACGGGGTGTATAGGACTCCGAGTACTGGGACATTCCCGGCCTCTCTTCCTTTCGGGGGTGATGCGGATGCGGTCCGTTACCCTCGTCGCCCGCGCCAAACCAGTAGGCGCGACCTTTAGGTGAATGTTTTTCATCGCTGGTTCGCCGCCGCCTGCCCAGTCCTGCGGACGCCCCCGCTGGCAAGGTCAGGCGGTCCCGCCCGGCTGCGCGGGCGAGCCCGCCAGGCCGAGGATCCGGTCCCGGAGCCGGGCCAGGGCCCGTGCCTGGAGGCGGGAAACGTGCATCTGGGACAGGCCCAGCCGGGCGGCGATCTCTTCCTGCGTATGGTTGCCGTAGAAGCGCAGGATGAGGATCTGCTGCTCGCGGCGGGGCAACTCGTCCCAGTGCTGCGCCACCGCCTCCATGTCCACGGCATGCTCGACCGCGGCGTCCTCCAGGCCGAGCAGGTCACCCAGCTCCGCGGAGTTTCCTTCGTCGCCCGCCGGGGCGTTGAGCGACAGGGCGCTGAACGCGTCGGCGGCCTGCCGTGCCTCGTGCAGCTCCTCTGGGGTGACCCCGAGCCGTCCGGCGAGTTCGCTCTCATAGGGCAAGCGGCCCAGCTCATGGGTGAGATCCTCGGTCGCGCCGCGCACCTCAAGCAGCAGCTCCTGCAGCGGGCGGGTTACCCGGACCTGCCAGCACTTATCCCGGAAGTGCCGCTTGATTTCGCCGGTGATATACGGCATGGCGTAGGCCCGCAGGCCGTTCCCGAACTCCGGGTCGTAGTTGACGATCGCTTTCACCAGCCCCAGATACCCCACCTGCATCAGGTCCTCGGCCGGCTCAGGGCTGTCCCGGTACTGGCGCACGCACGCCCGTACCAGCGGCGTGTACCGCCGCACCAGCACCTCGCACGCCGCGGCCCGCTCCCGGCTGCCTGGCGCGTGCCTCCGGCAGCGCGCCAGCAGGTCACCGTCGGTCAGCTCGTCAAGCATCGCACGCGCCGGAAGTCCCGGGCCAGGTCCGTGCCGCCCTTTGCCGCTTGACGGCGGCCTTCGCCGCTCGGCCCCCGCGACGGGAAATCCCGGTCGGGGCCGATGATCCCCATCAGCCGACGCGTCTGCGCGGGCACACCGGACAGTCGCACCGCGACCAGTCGCTGCTCCGCCTGCACCTGCAGCACGGCGAGAGCGCGCGGGCCGGACGCGTCGACGAGGGTCAGCTTGTTGACGTCTGCCACTGGTGAGAAACCCGCCCGTCTACTGCTGGGTGGTAGACGGGTTGTGGCCCTGGGGCGAAATGAAGCCATCTTTCTCCTGTCACGTAAGAGCAGGCGATGGCTTCACCTTCGGCTAATACTACAAGGCAGCCGACGGATCCCTCGCGGCCAGGCACTTCGGTGCCGAGTCGGTCCCGCTTGTTCCGTGCCCCCGGCAACGGAACTGCTGACCGCGGAAACGGTCAGTCAAAGTGGACCCCGGGATCGGCGGCGGAGTCCCGGCCGCTGACGCCCGCCCGCCTGCGCGGGCCCTGCTCGAGGGTCACGGTGTCGTCCATGATTCCGATCACCTTGCCGACCGGGACCGATAGCACGACCACGCCGGCGCACGCCCAGAACAGCACCCACAGATGCCCGACGACCGCCGCGCCGCCCGCACAAAACGCGGCGATGACCACGCTCACAAACGCCCATGACCGGGGTCTGCCGTGCCGGTGCGAATGCCCGCCGATTGGTTCTTCGCGGTAGACGTTCTCGCTGCTGTCTTCCACCATGGCGGCCTCTGTTGCCCAGCTCACCGCTGTCTATGCGGCCGGGTGGCGCGAACTTTGACGTCGGACTATAGACATGGCCCAGGCTGAGTGGCAGCGCCGCTACCAGGAAGAAGGTCTGGGCGCGCTGCCCGGCCTCCCAGCGCTGCAAGCGGCACGACAGCCTTCACCTCGTCATGCCTGGTTTCTAGGCCGCCCTGTTTGACCCGCTTGCTTCAGGGCAACAGGGCGCCTCCCCCGCCCACGGGCGGCAAGTCGAGCAGGAGGTTCCATGGCCGAGGAAACAGTGGTGCCGCCCCGTCTGGCCAGGCCGAGCAGAACGGCTCCGGCCAGGAAGGGGGCGGTGCTGGCGGGCTGGCTGTCGTCCACCGACCACAAGGTGATCGGTTACATGTACCTGATCACCTCGTTCACCTTCTTCTGCTTCGCGGGTGTCATGGCGCTGCTGATGCGGGTCCAGCTCATGAGTCCGGACAACGACCTCGTCTCTCCCTCGCAGTACAACCAGCTGTTCACCATGCACGGCACGATCATGCTGCTGCTGTTCGCAACGCCGACCTTCGTCGGGTTCACGAACGTGGTCATGCCGCTGCAGATCGGCGCCCCCGACGTCGCATTCCCGCGGCTGAACCTGCTCAGCTACTACCTGTTCGCGTTCGGCGGGCTCATTCTGGTGTGCAGCTTCGTGGCCCCGGGCGGCTCGGCCGCCTTCGGCTGGTACGCGTACGCGCCGCTGAACAACGCGACGAACGCCCCGGGCATCGGCCCCGACCTGTGGATCGTGGGACTCGTCCTGTCCGGGCTCGGGACGATCCTCGGCGGGGTGAACTTCATCACCACGATCTTCGGCATGCGGGCCCCCGGGATGACGATGTTCCGGATGCCCATCTTCACCTGGAACGCGCTGCTCACTTCCGTCCTGGTGCTGCTCGCGTTCCCGGTGCTCACCGCCGCGCTGCTGGTACTGCTGGCCGACCGGCGCCTCGGCGCCCAGGTCTTCACCGCCAACAGCGGCGGCGCCATCCTCTGGCAGCACCTGTTCTGGTTCTTCGGGCACCCCGAGGTGTACATCCTGGCGTTGCCGTTCTTCGGCATCGTCACCGAGATCCTGCCGGTGTTCAGCCGCAAGCCGCTGTTCGGCTACCGGACGCTGATCGCCGCGACAATCGCGATCGCCGGGCTGTCCATGACGGTCTGGGCGCACCACATGTTCACCACCGGCGCGGTGCTGCTGCCGTTCTTCTCGTTCATGACGCTGCTTATCGCGATCCCGACCGGGGTGAAGTACTTCAACTGGGCGGGCACCATGTGGCACGGCCAGCTCAGCTTCGAGCCGCCGATGCTCTACTCAATCGGCTTCCTCGTCACGTTCCTCTTTGGCGGCATCACCGGCATCATCCTGGCCTCGCCGCCGCTGGACTTCGCGGTCTCCGACACCTACTTCGTGGTCGCGCATTTCCATTACGTGCTGGCAGGGACCGTCATGTTTGCCATGTTCGCCGGGTTCTACTTCTGGTGGCCGAAGATGACCGGCAAGATGCTCAGCAACAGGCTCGGCAAGATCCAGTTCTGGATCATGTTCATCGGCTTCCACACAACGTTCCTCGTGCAGCACTGGATCGGCGTCGAGGGCATGCCGCGCCGGGTCGCGTACTACCCGGACCTGCCGGGCAACGTCACCACCCTGAACGTCATCTCGACGGTGGGCTCCTGGCTGCTGGCGTTGTCGGTCCTGCTCTTCTTCTGGAACGTCTACGTCACGTGGCGGTTCGGCACGAAGGTGACCGAGGAGGACCCGTGGGGCTTCGCTTCTTCGCTTGAGTGGGCGACCACCTGCCCGCCGCCGCGGCACAACTTCTACCGGGTCCCCCGGATCCGGTCCGAGCGGCCCGCCTTCGACCTGCACTACCCACGGGTCAAGGTCGAGTCTCAACCGGCACCAAGCTCGCAGTCGGGGCATGAGGAGGGTCAAGAAAGTGGCAGCTGACGGACTGCAAGTCCGGGCCTTCGGCGATACCCGAGGCGTGCGTGCTGCGGATAGTCGGCGAACTCGATAAAACTGCTTCACGCCCCGGACCTGATGTCAAACCGATCAACCAGCCAGCAGGATCAAGCCTGTGCTCAGCCAACAGGCCCCACTCCGCTGGCAACGACAGCTCGCGGGTGCGACGAGTGAGGTGGGAGGTAACCAAGCCTTCGTTCGGGCTTGGTGGGGTGCGGGGACATCATCCACATCGCCACCTGGGAGGGCTGGCTCAACCTAGCCACGGTCACCGGGCGTCGCCTCCCGCCGGGTCGTCGGGTTCGCCCTGGCCGACCACCTGCGCACGGGCCCGATCGCCGGCGCGCTATCCGATGCTGTCGCCTTCCGGGACCCAGCCCGGTGTCAGCCCTCTTTATGCCTGTTAGGCGAGGTCAAGCTGGATGGGCAGGGAGGGGTTGCCCGTGGCTTGCCGGGCGTGGGCGAAGGCCTCGGCTTCGATGCGGTGATGCAGCGCCTGCAGGTCGGCTGCGGGGGCCGTGATGACGGTGAGAACTACTTCGGGGTCCCGGCCGTCGCCGATGACGCGGCCTTTCGCCGAATCAACGCCGTGGTAGGCGCTGACTTCGCTGGTCAGGGCGTCGACTAGGGCCGCAGGTCGGAGGATGGTGGTGCCCTCGTCGGTGCTGCCGCCGATGATGACGTCGCCGGCCCGGTCGTTGGAGGCCAGCAGGGCCAGCATCCAGCGCAGGCACGCAAGGCCGATAAGCAAGCAGCCGCCCGCGATGGCGGGCCACAGCCAGCCGCCGTGGTTGCCGAAGTATGCGCTGACGCGGTTGGCCAGCAGGGCCTGCCGGGAGAACGACGCGCCGAATACGCCGGTGGACGCGGCCATCGCGGCCGCGCCGGCAGCGAGGACGAGCAGCCCGAACAAGGTCAGCATGACGCGGTTGGTGCGGTCGGCGTGCATCAGCGCCTCCCAGGGACGACGCGCACAGTCAGCCGCGGTGCGTGCCGCATGCCGAGGCCGTCGAGACGAGCGCCTAGCGCCTGGGTGACGGGCTCGGTCATGGCACTGGCCGCGGCCTGGCCGCGGGCCCGAGAGGCCGCCGTGACGCGGGCGCGCCGGCGGCGGACCTGGACGGTAGCCTCGGTGATCCCGTCGACTCCGGTCGCTTCCTCCCGCAGCATCCGGGCCAGGCCGCGCCGGGTCACGGTGGTGTCGGTGGCCTGGCCGGCGGCTCCCAGCGGCAGCCGGGTAACGCGCCGGGGCTTGACCTGCAGGCCCACGAGCACTAGCCCGATGACCATCAGGACCGTGGCCCAGAACCGGACCGCGAAAGCGTCCCAGCGGGTTGACCGGGCCCAGCCGTACCAGGTGGTCCAGTGCACCAGCAGCGGGCTGTGGTGCACGGCGAAGCCGATGACCTCGGCGATGATCACGACGCTGCAGGCGAGCAGGGCCGCAGCCAGGATGAAGGCCAGCGGCCGGTTGGCCACGCGCATATGCGTTCCTCTCTACCTGACGCGGGACGGCGGGGTGATGTCGGTGGCCAGGCCAGCCACGACAATGTGGACCTCATCGACCTCCAGGCCGGCCAGTTCCCTGACCCGGTCCCGGACGTGGCGGCGAACCTGCCCGGTGACTTCGGCAACTGAGGCGGTCCAGCGGACGGCGATCTCCAGGCTTACGTACGCTTTGGAGCCGTCCACTTGCACCGTGGTCTTGGGCAGCGCGTCAAGGTCCGTGCCGCGCACGCCCAGGTGACCGGCGCCGGGGACAGCGCGGCCCAGCACCCGGGAGGCCGCGGCTCCGGCGTCGGGGTTCTCGGCCGCAGCCTGCGCAGCGATCTTGGTGACCACGCGGTCGGCTACTGTGATCCGGCCCAGTTCGGTGCGCCCGGCCAGCGTTGACGGCCGGGCTTCGGCTACGGTTGCGGGCCGGGCTTCGGCTACGGCGGTCATCTGCTGCGGCGGCTGCGTGACAGCCACCACGCCTGCGCGTCGATATCGCCGGCGATAACCCTGGCGGCGCCATAGCCGATCGCGCCGAACAGGGCCACGATCAGCATGTCGCCGAAGTTGCCGAACACTAGGGCCAAGCCGAGAACCAGCCCGGTAATGGTGGCGAGCGCGGTACGGTTCATGTCTCACATCCAGGTGGCGGAACGGACGGTGCTGCGGCCCTCAGGCCAGCGGCAGCACCGGATCGGGCCGTGCCGAGACGGTCGCGGCGGCCACTCCGGCGGGCAGAGCCACCGGGGGGGTCATCGATGTCGGCGATTGCCACGTCGACCGGGCGCGGCCCGGCCAGCGGTGCCAGCGCCGCGGTGATCAGCGCGGCTACGTCGGTCGCCGGAACTCCCCACTTGGAACGGATCTGCACCCGGATCCGGCTCTCGTCGACAGCCACGCCTGGGACGGTACGTCCCGGAAGGTAGGAGGCGACCTCGCCAAACGGGCCGCCGTCCAGCGCGGATACCCCGGCGCAACCCCGGACGATGGCGGCGACGGCGTCGATGTCGATACCATCCACCAGCGCAGCCCGGGGCGTGTCCAGCGGAGACGCGGTCATGACACCCGCGAGGAGGGGGGCGTGTCCTGGCCGCCTTCGGTGGGCAGGAAGACGTCGTCGACGGCGATGTTGACCTCGACCACGCGCAGGCCGGTCATCCGCTCGACGGACTGCTTGACGTTGCGCTGGATGCTGCGGCCCAGCTCGGCGATGGACACGCCGTATTCGACCACGATCTCCAGGTCGATGGCCGCTTCCTTCTCGCCGACTTCCACTCCGACGCCCTGGGCGACGTTGGGACCGGTGCTGCCGGGGATGCGCTCGCGGACCGCGCCGAACGCGCGGGTGCCGCTGTTGCCCATGGCATGTACGCCGCCGACTTCCCGGCAGGCCTTGCCAGCGATCTTCTGCACCACGTTTTCGGCAACGGTGATCTGGCCTTCACCGGTGGCGAGCCGGTCACGGGCCGCCGGGCTGACGACTGGGCGGCCGTTGGCCGGATTCTCGGTGACCTCAGGTGTCGCGGACTGGCTCATCAGGCATGCTCCTTCGGATACGGACGCTCCCGGTACCAGGTCGGCCATGCGGGACGTTACCTGGTTAGACACCGCCAGCCGGAAATCCTCGCAACCTTCCCGCCGCGACCTTCCAGGCCGCATACCCGCGCCCGGGCCGGGTACTTGCGTGCGGCCCGGGTACCCGGGCCGCACTCAGGGGGTCTGACAGTGGAGGCAGCAGCGCAGGCGGCCACGCCTGTCGTGGGGGATGCCTACCTAGTGGCCCGCGCCCGGGAAGGCTACCTGGACGCGTACGAGCTCCTGGTCCAGCGGCACTCGGCCATGGCCTACCGGGTCGGCCTGCGCCTGACGGGCAATCATCACGACGCTCAGGATGTCGCGCAGGAAGCGCTGATCGCCGCGTGGGAGAATCTGGACCGGTTCCAGGGCGGGTCGTCGTTTTCCACCTGGCTGTACCAGATCGTGACCCGGCGGGCGCTGAACAAGGTCACCCGGGGAAAGGATGATCGCTCCCTCGACCTGCTGCCCGAAATAGCCGACCCGGCCATGGAGCCCGCCGCCAAGGCCGAGCGCAATCTCGCGGTCGACGCGGTTACCGACGCCTTGCTCGCCCTGCCGTTTCCGCAGCGGACGGTGATTGTCCTTCATCATTTCGAGAGACTGTCATACGCTGAGATAGCAAGCGTGACTGGCGCTACCGAGCCGGCCGTCCGCAGCCACCTCTTCCGGGCGCGCCGGGCGCTGGCGAAGACGCTGGAGGAATGGAGGTGAGCGGCCCCATGTCGGCCAAGCCCCCGCTGGACATCCCCTCCTTGCCGTGCGACGCCGACGTCGATCTCTTGCTAGAACAGGCCGCCCAGGGCCGCGGCGCCGACTTGGACGCGCATCAGCAGCTCTGCGTGCACTGCCAGGCTGCGCTCGGCGAGTTCACCGCCTTGTGGGGGCCGGTCGCTGAGCTCGCGACAGCGCCCGTGTCCGCACCGCCCGGACTGGTTGCGGCCGTGATGAGCCAGGTACGCCACCTGGTTCACGACATCTGGTACACCCTGGAGAGCACCGAGATCGGCGCGATCCGGATCGCCGCCCGCATTGTGGCGGCCCTGGCACGCGACAGCGCCCGGATGATCCCCGGCGTCCGGGTCGTCCTTGGCCGGAGCACCCACGGCGAGGTTCCCGCGCTCGCCGAGAAGGCCACCTTCGGGCACCAGCACCCGCACGCCGCCGTCGGGGTGCTTGGCCGTACAGCGGTCGTGGACCTAGCCGTTGCGGTCGGCTACGGCGACCCGGCTCACCAGATCGCCCGCGACATCCAGCGCCAGGTAACGGCGACCCTCCGCGACCAGGTCGGGCTGCGGGATGTCACGGTCAACGTGACCGTCGATGACGTCGTCGACATTGACGACGGCCGCTGACCGCTCGGTACGCACATCCGCCGCAGCAGCCCCGTCTTCACGCGATCTTCACGCGCAGGAGTCCGTTAGGGAGGCGTCGACGGCTCAGTCGGGTGATATCAAGGAGGGTCAAGAGACGGTGAGGCTCGTGCTGCAGAATGAGTAGGTTCGCCCCCACGGGCAGGTAACGAACGGGCCGTGATCGCGCGCATGAAAGAGAACCAGTCTCACGAAGCTCGCCGCCGGGCGTTCATTCGGGATTACCACCCGGACCGCGGCGGCGATCCGGGCGCATTCATCGCGGGCTTGCGCACCCTCGACGCAGAGCATGAGCAACGCAGTGGGCCGCTGCCAAAGGTAATGGTCGTCCGGCGGCGGGCCTGGCTCGTCCGCAAGGCGACGGTGGTGGTGCGGCGGCTTCGTTACGGGCCCAGGCCCTCACGCGTGCGTTTACCCGTCGAGTGCGCAACCGACTTCGGGGACGCGCGTGTTCGGAAGGGGGCAACATGGCAATGAAGATCTACACCCGCAAAGGTGACTCCGGCCAGACAAGCATTTGGGGAGGGCGGCGCCTGAGCAAAGACCACGCTCGAATGGAGGCGATCGGCGCCGTCGACGAATGCAATGCGGCGATCGGGTCAGCGATAGCGCTTGGTCTGCCCGCAGAGGTGGAGAACCTCCTGCGCGCGGCGCAAGGTCGCCTGTTCGTCATCGGCAGCGAACTCATGGCACCCGAT